>NZ_JNGB01000014.1:0-75915 GCF_001029355.1 Robinsoniella sp. RHS | reverse complement strand
AACAGGTAAGAAATTAGATCAGAAGATTTATTATCATCATTCAGACTACGTTGGTGGAATGAAAGAGACTACCTTAAGAGAAATGTTAAACAAGAAGCCGGAAAGAGTTATCGAGCTTGCAGTTAAAGGCATGCTTCCAAAAGGACCTTTAGGAAGATCCATGATGACAAAACTTCACGTGTACACTGGTGCAGAGCATAATCATGCAGCTCAGAAACCAGAAGTATTAACATTTTAAGAAGGAGGTAAAAAACATTGGCTAATGCAAAATTCTACGGAACAGGAAGAAGAAAAAAATCAATCGCAAGAGTATATTTAGTACCTGGAACAGGTAAAGTTACTATTAATAAAAGAGACATCGACAACTATTTAGGTCTTGAGACATTAAAAGTTATCGTACGTCAGCCGTTAGTAGCTACAGAGACCAACGATAAATATGACGTTTTAGTAAACGTACATGGTGGTGGAACAACAGGACAGGCTGGTGCCATCAGACACGGTATCTCCAGAGCATTACTTCAGGTAGACAGCGATTTCAGACCAGTTCTGAAAAAAGCAGGATTCTTAACAAGAGATCCAAGAGCAAAAGAAAGAAAGAAATACGGACTCAAAGCAGCTCGTCGTGCACCTCAGTTCTCCAAGAGATAATAAGAAGTATTATAAGAAAATTAAAAGAACCCTTGAAAACTCAGTGTTTTCAAGGGTTCTTTTATATTTTGAATAACCATTAAGTAATCTAAAATGCTGCGGAATTATATGGGTAACTGACAAGTAACGAACTCGTAACTGACAAATAGAAAAGTTTTTGTTATGTCTTGTGGAAGACAGTACATGGCGGATTAAATAATGTTTATTAGGAAAAAGTAGATTGAATGGAGCTGTTGATTATGATATTATGGACACAAGGACAATCGCGTTACAGGGTGCGTTGACCTCATTCTAAAAGAATGGGGGTGATGCCTATGAAAAATCATTTTGATTTTAAGGATTTGATGACCTTTGGTCTGTTCCTTTTGGCATTGCTTACTTTCGTTTTTACGTTTTGTAAGTAGCTATACATAGCAAAAACCACCCTGATACTTGGTCGGTTTGGGTGGCTTTGCTATCTTCGTAATCGGTCAACCACCTTGTGGGCGGTTGTTCCTTTTCTACTTAAAATATACCACTAAAAAGGTGGTTTGTAAAGGACTGATTTCAATGGATAATTTATTACCAGTATTGAAGAACATAGTGTCATATGCCCTACCCATTATTACATGCGTCACTGTAGTGATTGGCGGAGTATGGACATTATACAAATATTTCAAAGAGAAGAATAGAGATTTTTATTCAGAAATTCTTTCAAAGGTATATGAACCATTATTTACACAATTAGTTAAGATGGAATATAGCAGAAAATTATTGGAAAATCTTTAGAGGTCAAAAGCAAAGGCGGAGAGAATTCAGGCAGAGTTACATTAATGCAGGATGACGTTTCAAAAGGGGCATTTTCAGTGAAAGAAGTTCCCTTTATTTCATGGGGTGGCACTAAAACAAATACAGAAATGAAAATAGGGGAAACGACAGTCAAGCAAGAAGAGTATGAGGTTCTTAATTTTGAAAATATATTGAAAGAAATTTGTGACGAACCTAATAGACTAAGTTATGCTCCAAGAGATTTAGTTGCATTAATGGAATCTTATTTCTTTTTGGAAAAGGTAAAAGGAGTTCCGATGTATGAAAAGGAAAAAATAAAATTGCAGCGACATATCAGGAGAAATGTAATAATTGGATATAAAAAATATAGAAAAAATTGGGTCTAAAAGACGTGTCATGTATAAAATTTTGCAGGAGTTTTATGGGCAGGATGTTTTTTATCTAAGTGTTATAATGTAAATGAAAGCAAAATTTTGAAATTAAGTAATAAAGTAGTATAGGATAATGTCAAAATTTATGGGTAACAAACAGGTAACTGACAAATGGCTTGGAAATGGCGTGTTTTGGGCGTCCACAGTTCACCAAGAGATAATTATACTTTTCGGGACAATTCAATACCATTCAAGACCTCTCAGGACTTTTGCTCTGGGAGGTTTTTTTATATATTTTTCTAAAAGCTTAATTGACACTTTGTCAGTTGCGTGTTATTCTATAATAAATTAAGGAGGATAATTATGAGACAGGTGAAGGAACCGGAAGTTCGCAGGGCAGAAATCATCCAGTCAGCTAAAAAATTGTTTTTGATAAAAGGTTTTACAAATGTTACGACACAGGATATCGTAGATGATCTGAAAATTTCCCGTGGATTGCTTTATTATCACTTTAGGTCTAAGGAGGATATTTTAAAGCATATTGTTGAAGTAGAAGCTGCAGCTGTAAATATGTCACTGCGTAAAATAACATTTGACAATACGTTAAGTCCGGTAGAAAAAGTAAAACTATTTTTTAGTGCGACGATTATTCCTGAATCAGCTAATACAAGAGAAAACCGTTCTTTACAAGAAGCAGTCCGGATGCCTGAAAATACTTATATGATAGATCAGATTTTGCGAAAGTCTGCGGAAACTATGGCGGAGTATTTTGAGTCCATTTTAGTTCAGGGTAATAACTCTGGGGTTTTTTCTGTAGATCATCCCAAAGAAGTCTCCGTTTTTTTAATAACATCTTATCTGTTTACTTTAAACAGCAGGGATTTTTATGCAGAGGATATGGAGGCTGCCAAAAAGTATTTAACTGTTTTCAATCAGCTGCTAGAGAAAGTATTAGGCTGCAAAGAAAATACATTCTAATATCAACGATACTTTATGGTGTCGTTGATATTATTTTGATAACTAACTGACAAGTTGTCAGTAATAAAGGAGATGATTTTATGGGGATTCAACTCACGATGGAACAAATCAAGAATTTAATTCCGATACTTGTTCCCATTATTTTACTGCAAGGTGTATTAATGATTGTGTCACTAATCAGTATTCTGCGAAAAAACGCATCTTTAGATAAAAAGCTTATATGGATGATTGTTGTTATTGCGGTAAGCCTGATTGGACCGGTAATTTATTTTGCATTGGGAGCAAAGCAATTGGATGAAGATGCATCGGATGGAAAGGAGTAATTGTATGGACGCCATTACAACAATTGGTTTAACCAAGCAGTACAAGGATTTTCATGCAGTGGATAACCTCTGTTTAAATATTCCACAGGGTTCGGTCTGTGGATTTTTGGGAAGAAACGGAGCCGGAAAAACAACTACCATCAGAATGCTGGTTGGGCTGGCACGTCCCACCTCAGGAAAAATTATCCTTCACGGCAGAGAACGGGTTTATGGAGAAAATAGCAATTCTGATATCAGCTATTTACCGGATGTACCCAGCTTTTATAGTTATCTTGCGGCACATGAATATCTGGATTTTTGTGGCAGACTGTATGGAATGAGTGCGAAACAGCGCGGGATGCGGACAAAATACCTATTAGAAAAGGTTGGATTACAAGATACCAAAAAAGCAATATCCGGATATTCAAGGGGGATGAAGCAACGCCTTGGAATCGCCCAGGCACTTATGAATTCTCCGAAAACTATCTTCTTAGATGAGCCAATCAGTGCCCTCGATCCTATTGGCAGATATGAAGTGATGGAAATTATTCGTTCCTTACAAGGAAGTGTGACCGTGTTTTTCTCCACGCATATCCTTGCTGATGTGGAGTCCACCTGTGATTATGCAGTCATTATGGACCATGGAAAGATTGTTGAGGCCGGTTCAATGGAAAAAATAAAGAAAAAATATGCGGGAAAGTCGGCACAGATTAAATTCTACACGGAGGAGGATTGCGAACGAATGATGAAGATTTTTTCTAATTGCAAAGATGTTCTATATGAAAAATGCAATAATTTTGAGTTAAAGCTTTATGCATCTGATATGCAGATGCTAGGAAAAATACTCCCTCACATGTTGTTAGAATCCCAGGCAGTTTTAGAGAAATACCAGGTTTCAGCACCCACACTGGAGAATATTTTTATGGAGGTGACATCGAATGAGTAGTTTTATAACCTTTTATAGAAAAGAATTGATTGAAGGACATCGTACCAATAAGATCTACATTCTGATGGGTATTTTTATGTTATTTGGAATGGCAAGTCCGATTTTAGCGCGCTATATGCGGGAAATTATCAGCCTTGCCATGGGAAGTGAAGCTCCAATACTCGTAACGGAACCTGTGTGGGCGGATAGCTGGGGCCAATTTTATAATAACCTGGCACAGATAGGAGGAATATCCATTCTCTTATTATTCATGAGTGCTGTCTCCGGTGAAAAAATCAGTAAAACAGCAGCATTAACGCTCACGAAAAATCTCCCCCCGGCACATTTTATTATTGCAAAATACTGTGCGGCTGTCTTAATAGTTGTGGCAGCTTTTTTACCGGCATTACTATTATGCTGGGGGTATACCTATTACCTGTTTGGCATTGCAGGCCGGCTATGGGATGTATTCATTAGTGCTGTCTTATATCTAATGTTTGCTATTGTTTTGCTTGCGGTTACGATATTGGCAAGTTCCATAGCAAAAACGGCGGTGAGCTCTGCAATCTTTGCGTTTGGAGGATATTTACTCCTGATCGCTTCTGCTTATTTTCCAGCCATTGGGGGACTAATGCCAGGGAGATTGCTTTTGGCATCGGCAGGCGCAGTCTCTGGTATTGTTACTGTTCAGGGAGTAGCTGGTCAGATACTGGTAGCGATTGTATTTGTTATGGTATGTATCTGGAGCGCTGTCAGACTGTTCAAATCACAGGAAATTTAGAATGCTAGAGCGTGTTTTAAAATTGCTTTCTGGCAGCTGTGCGTCACAGTTTGTGGGAGATTTGTCCCGGATGAAGGGCGCGTAGCGGGCTACGTAACCTGAATTCGGGGCAAATATGCCGCAAAGTGGGGCGTGCAGATGGCAGGAATGAATTTTCAAACACGCGCTAGCACTTTTGCCTATCCTTTTTAAAGAGAACCTTTTTAAAGAGAACTATTGACAAAATACCCATTGTGAATTAAACTATAGGGGCAAATAATAACCCGATTTTGATATTCGAAAGGAGTGAATGTATTATGAAAAAACTGGAAATGGTGATTTATAATTAATTTAATACTGTGTACACAGGGTCTAAGACTGATGTGTGCGTGTAACCCTTTCGTAAATACTGTATAAAACAGACTTGCCAATGGGCAAGTTTTTTTGTACCCAAAATTGGAGGAAATAATTTGAAAATAGTTAAAAAAGAAAGTATTATTAAGGGCCGGATCTGTGAGGTCCAACGTAAAATCTATACAATCGAATCTAAAGATGGAATTGTAAATGCCCAGTTAAAGGGCACGTTTTATAAAGAGGATAGGGATCTTCCGGCAATTGGTGATTATGTTATGTTTGAACATAATCCTTATGGAGTTTCTTTGATCAGAGAAGTCCTTGAGAGAAAAAGCATTTTGAAGCGGCCAGACCAGTCAGGACATGCAGCAGGATTTGTTAAAAATATGAAAGAACAAATATTAGCTGCAAATTTTGATTTCGTATTCATCGTTGTTTCATTGAATAAAGATTACAATCTTAATCGCATCACAAGATATATTACGGTAACCTTGCAGGGTGGAGCCAGGCCGGTTGTGATCCTATCTAAAGCAGATCTCTGTGAAGACAAAGAAAAATATGTGAGAGAAGTGAGCTGCATCTCAGAAAATGTAGATGTATGCGCAGTCAGCGCACTGACAGGAGAAGGGATGGACTGCCTCGACGCATACTTGCAAGAAGGCAGAACGATTGTTTTAGCAGGATCTTCCGGGGTTGGGAAATCAACTTTGATAAATGCAATTACTGGAAAAAACATTATGAAGGTTAGTGAAATACGTGAATCAGATTCGAAAGGACACCACACTACCACACATAGACAGTTAATTACCCTTCCATCGGGGGTGACAATCATAGATTCTCCAGGGATAAGAGAACTGGGGATGTGTGAGGTGAATGAAGGGTTAGAAAACACATTTACGGATATATCAGAACTTATCAGCCAATGCCGTTTTTCTGATTGCAGACATATGACGGAACCTGGCTGTGCTATCATAGGGGCTATTCAGAATCAGACACTGTCAAAATCCAGGTGGGAATTGTATTGCACCCTGAATGAGGAAAATAATTCATGGAGAGGAAAAAGCAGTACAAGATCCGGTAAAATGAAAAAGAATAAGAATAAAAATCAAAGATAGCATAGGAGGTGGCGGAGGTGATAGAATTAAAAGATTTAGAGAATAGATATCTGAAAGGTGCGGTTGCACTTGCTGTAAATGAATATGAGCAGGAGCTCAGGAGTTGTAGATTATTAATACAGGATGATTTTAGGGATAAGCTTAGCCATACCATAGAAGTATTATTCCAAAACAGACTTGGAAAAGCCGCAATTCTGGACAATACTCTAATCGGCTATTTGGCCTTCACAGGCCCGATAGAAGGAGCTTTTGGAAATGTGAGAGGGGTATTTTCACCAATTGGAGGAAGTGCTTTTTCAGGAACGGACAGAGGCAGACTGGCATCTCTTTTATTTGCAGAGGCAGCAGAAGAGATCGTCAAAAACGGGATCTGTGGATTTGCTTTGAGCAGATATGCACACGATGACGAAGCCGGCAGAAGTCTTATTATGAATGGGTTTGGTATAAGATGTGCGGATGCAATGCTTAGGCTGTCTGACAGAAAAATTGTGGAAAAAGCAGATAGGGAATTAAAATGCAGAGAGCTAACAGGCAGAGAAAAACGATTAGCAGAGCCACTGAAAATGGGGCTGATACACCATCTTCGTAAAGCCCCCACGTTTTTTTGGAAAAGTACAGATGAAAATTCTGAATGGTTTTACGAAGATCATGTCAGAATCTTTGCTGCTGAAAAAGACCGGAAAATTATTGGTTATATGGCTCTGGACGATGTGGGGGAAACTTTTTTATCAGAACATCCGTCCATATCTAATATATGTGGTGCCTATGTGGAAAAAAATTATAGAAAGTATGGCGTGGCACAACAGTTATTGGAATATCTATGCCAGATATGTGAAAGTGAAGGTAAGACATATCTTGGCGTTGATTGTGAAACAATGAATCCGACAGCATTAAGGTTCTGGGGGAAATATTTTGAAAATTATACTTATAGTTATGCTAGAAGAATTGATGAACGTCTGTTGGTTATGAGGTAGACCTCAATAAAAGGTTACAGACATTTTGCAGGGAAATCGCTGCAGCAGATAAAGGCCTCTCCGAATAGCGGAGGGGCTTTAAACGGTTCTCAACATTTTATTTTACTTTATAATAGTCATCAGCGGACAGGAATGTTATAATATTTTTATTCGGTTTCATGTTAATTCCGGATATAACGAATGAAAATAAAGTAATATGATATAAGTGAGAATGCAAATGAAAAAATTAGTAATAGGAATTTTAGCCCATGTAGATGCAGGCAAGACAACGTTGTCTGAGAGTATGCTGTATCTGAGCGGCAGTATAAGGAAATTGGGAAGAGTAGACTATGGGAACGCATTTTTAGATACCTATGAACTGGAACGGGAAAGGGGGATTACCATTTTTTCCAAACAGGCAGTATTTACTTTGGGAGAAACACAGGTGACTCTTTTGGATACCCCCGGGCATGTGGATTTTTCAGCGGAAATGGAGCGTACGCTTCAGGTACTGGATTATGCAATCCTTGTTATAAATGGGGCTGATGGAGTTCAGGGGCATACCCAGACGTTATGGAGGCTGCTGGCACGCTATCAGATTCCTGTGGTTTTGTTTGTAAATAAAATGGACCAGAATGGAACGGATAAAGAAGCACTAATGGCAGAATTGAAAAAAAGGCTGGATGAAGGGTGTACCGATTTTGGAACAGAGCAGAACCGGGATGACTTTATGGAAAATCTTGCAATGTGCGACGAGACATCCCTGGAACGGTATCTGGAAACGGGATTGCTAGAGACGGAAGATATTATCAGATTGATAATGGCAAGAAAAGTGTTCCCCTGTTTCTTTGGATCTGCACTAAAACTTACCGGTGTTGAAGAATTTCTAAAAGGGATTGAAACATATATGAAACCTAAGGTATTTCCGGAAGAGTTTGGGGCAAAAGTTTATAAGATTGCGAGAGATGACCAGGGAAGCCGGCTGACATATATGAAAATTACGGGAGGAAGCCTGAAAGTGAAAACTCTTCTGTCTAATGGTTCGGGGAGTACTGCTGAAAGAGGAACCGGGGAAGAATCTGAATATTGGGAGGAAAAGGCAGATCAGATCCGTATTTATTCCGGGAGCAGATATGAGATGGTAAATGAGGCTAAGGCAGGAAGTGTGTGTGCAGTTACAGGCCTTAGTAAAACTTATCCCGGCGAAGGATTGGGGATAGAAGCAGCATCTGAGATCCCGGTTTTAGAACCGGTTCTGACCTATCAGATTCAGCTTCCGCCGGAGTGTGACGTACACCGTATGCTTTTGCAGCTGCGACAGATGGAAGAAGAAGATCCGCTGCTGCATATTGTATGGAATGAACAGCTAAATGAGATTCATGCCCAGCTGATGGGGGAAGTGCAGATCGAGATTTTAAAAAGACTGATTTTGGAACGGTTTGGCGTTGCGGTTGAATTTGGTACCGGAAATATTTTATATAAAGAGACCATACAGGAAGCGATAGAAGGGGTGGGGCATTTTGAACCCCTTCGCCACTATGCGGAAGTTCATTTACTGATGGAGCCTTTGGAGGCGGGAAGCGGTTTACAGTTTTCGTCTGCCTGCAGTGAAGATATATTGGATCGAAACTGGCAGAGATTGATTTTGACACATCTGGAGGAAAAGGAGCATTTAGGAGTACTGACAGGATCACCCATTACAGATATGAAGCTTACGGTAGTTACAGGACGGGCGCACCAAAAGCATACGGAAGGCGGAGATTTCAGACAGGCGACTTATCGGGCTGTCAGACAGGGGTTAAAGAAAGCAAAAAGTATTTTGCTGGAACCGTACTATGAATATCGTTTAGAAGTCCCGGCGGAAATGATTGGAAGGGCATTAGCGGATATGCAGAAAATGCACGGAACCTTTGGATCGCCTCTGATGGAAGGGGAAATGTCTGTTCTTTCGGGAACTGCGCCGGTAGTGACTATGAGGGATTATCAGACGGAGGTAATCGCATATACCAAAGGAAGAGGCAGGTTGTTCTGTACATTTAAAGGATATGCGCCCTGCCATAATGCAGATGAAGTAATAGAAACAATTGGGTATGATTCTGAACATGATCTGGATAATCCTACCGGGTCTGTTTTCTGCTCTCATGGGGCAGGCTTTGTGGTTAAGTGGGATCAGGTGCAGGAATATATGCATGTGGAAAGCGGATTATCCTTACCGGAGGTGGAGGTGAAAAGAGGTATTTCAGAAGCGCTATCCTCATCGTCTGTGCCGGGGGAGTCGGGGGGCTGGCAAAGTGAAAAAGAATTAGAGGAAATCTTTGTCAGGACATTTGGACCGATTAAACGGGAACGAAGTGATTCCTCGTTTCGCAGTACCTCTGTAAATAAAGACGAGACCAAAGTAAAGATCAGGCAGAAACCGGATATGCAGGATGAGTATCTGTTGGTGGATGGCTATAATATCATTTTTTCATGGGATGAACTCAAAGATCTGGCAGAAGTCAATATTGAGAGTGCCAGAAATAAACTGATGGATATACTATGCAATTATCAGGGATATAAAAAGTGTACTCTGATTCTGGTTTTTGATGCTTATAAGGTGGAAGGGAATATTGGAGAGGTGCTTTTGTACAACAATATTCATGTGGTTTATACGAAGGAAGCGGAGACGGCAGATCAGTACATTGAGAAAGTAGTGCATGAGATTGGAAGAAAATATCATGTGACAGTGGCTACTTCTGATCGCCTGGAACAGGTAATTATCATGGGACAAGGTGGAAATCTGCTCTCTGCAAGGGGGCTGAAAGAGGAAATTGAAATCGTGAATAATGAGATTCGAAATGAATGTCTGGCGAAACGGCAAAACAGCCGGAATTACCTGTTTAACCATATGTCGGATGAAATGGCTGATTATATGGAGGATGTGCGGCTGGGGAAGAAAGAGATAAAATAATTCCCTCGCTAAGTGAATTTACTATCTAAATAAGATCAATACAATTATTATTTTGTATGATACCATAAATTTATCAAATATAAGGGGGAAGTAGAATGAGAACGATAAATTTAAGGATATTAGATCTTAGAAAGAAACAGGGGCTGACACAACAGGATTTAGCCAGTGCTATAGGAGTGACTTTCCAGACAGTCAGCAAGTGGGAAAATGGCGTTACTATGCCCGATGTGGCTATGCTGCCCCTGTTAGCAGAGTATTTTCAGATTACTGTGGATGAGCTGCTTGGACTGCGTCCCCTGTCGGGAGAAGAATATATCTTGACGGAGACCGGCAAGAAGAATTATTGGGACAGTAAAAAAGAATATTTAATAAAATCCAGACGATCCATTTGGAATATGGATTATATGAAATTTTTGTTGAGAGATGTATTTTTAATTAAGGAACCGGTAAACATTTTGGATTGTGGATGTGGCTATGGAGCGCTGGGACTCTTATTATTACCATTACTCCCTGAGGGAAGTTCCTATACAGGGATTGATTTTAACCAGAAACTTTTGCAGGAAGGCAAAGAGTTATTTAAAAAGAAAGGACTGGAAGGGGTTAGTATTACGCCATACAGATCAGCCGGAAAGATTCTTGCAGAAAATGATATCATTTGCAAAAAAGAGTGGATGGATAATCTGTATGGAAGTAAACCGGAAATTTGAATGTAATGGACTTTACATTGAAGGAATGGATTATGGCGATCTTTGTGAGCATGAAGGATTAAAGAAAATCTGGAGAAGAGAATATGAAATACAGGGCAGAGATTATGCGATTGCAATGAAACTTCCCCATCTTATGAAAAAGAATGGACTTGTGGATATAGATGTCCGGATGAATGACAAGGTAACCTTTATCACGCCTAAAATGGATGAGTATGGGGCATTGCTGTCTGATTTGATGGAAATACATGGATGGGAAAAGAGAATAAGCAAGGAAGAGCAAAAAAATATCACGGCTTATTTTATGAACCATGGGATGGACAGAAAGGATGCGGAAAATTACATCGGATTACAAAATGAGATTGCTGATTATATGGATAAGCAGAAAATGGACATTTCCCTTACTTATATGAAAGGCTGTATGGTGGTGTCTGGGAGAAAAGAGTAAGTAAGTCCAATTGCACGGAAGCAGTGCAAAATCAGGTCAGAAATCCAATAAAGGTTTCTGACCTGATTTTTTACGTTAGGATCTTGACAAACCCTCACAATACTTATGAATGGCAGACGATACTATCTATTTGTTTCAGTTCTTCTTCTGTAAAAGAGGTGTTTTCAAGTGCCTTTATATTTTCCAGAATCTGCTCCGGCTTACTTGCACCGATGAGTACGGAGGTTACCTTTCCATCTCTTAAAATCCAGGCAAGGGCCATCTGGGTCAGCGATTGGCCTCTATTTGCAGCAAGTTCATTTAATTGCTGAACCTTATGAAGCATTTTGGCATTCAAGTCTTTTTCGTGTAAATAGGGGCTTTTGTGACCTCCTATACGGGAATCAGAAGGAATACCGTTTAAATATTTACCGGTTAGTATGCCCTGCTGAAGCGGGCTGAATGCGATGCAGCCTATACCGTGGTCGAATAAGAAGTCTTTTAATCCATCTTCTTCTATCCATCTGTTTAACATGGAATAGGAAGGCTGGTGGATGACAAATGGTGTTTTCAGTTCTTTTAAGATAGCATATGCTTTGCTGGCTTCTTCCTTTTTATAATTGGATATGCCAACATATAAGGCTTTACCCTGGCGCACAATCTGGTCAAGTGCCAGCATGGTTTCTTCCAGGGGGGTATCCGGGTCGGGTCTGTGGTGGTAAAAGATATCTACATAATCAAGTCCCATTTTCTTCAGGCTTTGATCCAGGCTTGCAGTGAGGTATTTACGGGAACCGCCGTTACCATATGGCCCCTTCCACATGTCGTATCCGGCTTTGGATGAAATGATCAGTTCATCCCGGTACTGCATCAGGTCAGATTTCAGGATTTGTCCCATATTGGTTTCTGCACTGCCATAGACCGGACCGTAATTATTGGCGAGGTCAAAATGAGTAATTCCGTTATCAAATGCGGTGAACAGAATTTTTTTCATATCCTCTAAGTTATTGACGGAACCAAAGTTGTGCCACATTCCCAGGGATAATGCCGGGAGATACAGGCCGCTGTTTCCGCATTTATGATATTGCATTTTATTGTCGTATCTTGTAGGATCAGCTGTGTACATAATTATTTCCTTTCTGGTTTTTTATACATTTTATATCAGAAAAGTAGTTTATACTATGGACTTTTCGGACTGGATATTTTATGATAGGTTTGTATTTTTAACATAAGGAGAACATTATGGAAAGTCCAAAAGTAGAAAATCAGATCATTTGGCCCCAGCATTGTTATGTGAATGGGAATTGGAAATGTTACAGTATGGAAAAGCATTCACATGGGGGCCTGGAAATAAATTATATCTTAGAAGGTGCCTGCACTTATATCGTCGGTGAAAAAGAATACAGATTAAAAAAGAAAAATATGATCATTATAGAAGGAGAATATCCACATCAAAAAGTCTTTGACCGAAATGTACCCTGCACAGTTATGGGAGGGGAGTTCCGGTTAAAAGAAATGAACATACCCATGCTTTCTTTTGCCGCCCTGGCAGAGCATGACAGGCAGCTGGGAGAATTTCTGCGTCAGTTGAACGGATGCAGCGTGATTGAAGATGCACATCTGCTGCTCGGGGATTTCGGAAGGCTGCACAGTGAATGCCAGGATAAAAACCGGGAAATATATATTGCTACGCTGACGAATAAATTCTTAATGGATACAGCAGATGCTTATTACAGTAAAAATCCTTCCGTTAAGGCATATATAGTCCAGATAAAGGAGTATATCAGAAATTATTTCTGCAAGCTCTCAAATATACAGGAAATAGCAGAACAGGTTCACTTAAATTCCACTTACATGGAACGGATTTTCAAACGGGAAGCCGGATGTACAATTTGGCAGTATGTAATGGAATGCCGAATGAAAGCTGCAAAAGATCTGTTAGAAAACTCCCGGATTCCCATTGGTGAGATTGATCTTCTGATCGGGATGAATTCCAGGCAGACCTTTTATATTCAGTTCAAAAGGCATTACGGTGTCTCGCCGGCGGAGTATCGTAAATTATGCCATAAAGATAAGGGTAAATAATGAAAAATAAACCGAATTAAATCGGGAAGTTCCGCAAAAAAATGCAATGACAAACAGAGCAGGATAGTATATAATTGGCATCATTAACAGAAAAAACTGGAACAAACCAAAAACCAACAAGTAACTAATAAGGAATCAATCTGGAAGAAAGGAGCCAAAATGCGGGAAAAGCTGACGAAAAGCGATGTAAAGAAGATAGAAGAAGAAATCGAGCACAGAAAACTGGTTGTGCGCAAAGAAGCACTGGAAGCAGTGAAGGAAGCCAGAGCACATGGAGATCTGAGTGAAAATTTTGAATACCATGCGGCTAAAAAGGACAAGAACAAAAATGAAAGCAGAATCCGTTATCTGGAGAGGATGCTGAAAACAGCAGAGATTATTACCGATGATTCCAGGGAAGATGAAGTGGGATTAAATAATACAGTAGAAGTTTATTTTGAAGAAGACGAAGTTTCTGAAAAATTCAGGCTGGTTACATCCATCAGAGGAAATTCCATGAAAGGATTAATCAGTACGGAATCTCCCATTGGAAAAGCAATTATGGGACACAAGGTAAATGACCGTATTTTTATCAGGGTAAATGACAATTATGGATATTATATTGTGATTCGGTCGATTGAAAAGACCTTGGAAGATGAGGCAGATCAAATCAGAAGTTTTTAAATATGGAGGCAGAGATGACATTAAAAGAACGCATGGAAAAAGGATTTTTATACTACGAAGAAGGAAATGAAAGTGAAGAGGATCAGAGATATGAGAAATTAATTGAGAAACAGAGACAGGATTGCAAAGAATTGATTTTTGATTATAATGCAACCCGTCCCTCTGACCTGAAGGCAAAAAAAGAGATTTTGGGAAAACTTCTTGGAGAAATGGGAGAACACATCTGGATTGAAGCACCGGTATTTATGTCTTATGGATGTAATGTACATATTGGAGATTATTTCTATGCTAACTTTAATCTGACAATTGTGGATGATATTGATGTGTATATCGGAGATCATGTCATGATTGCACCGAATGTAACAATTTCCGCTACCGGTCATCCGGTAAATTATGAATTCCGCCGCCGGGGTACGCAGTTTTCCATTCCGGTTGTAATTGAAGATGATGTCTGGATCGGTTCGAATGTAGTGATTTTACCGGGAGTCCGAATCGGAAAGAATTCGGTTATTGGAGCAGGCAGTGTAGTTACCCACGATATACCTGCAGACGTAGTGGCGGTAGGAAATCCATGCAGGGTTATGCGTCAGATAACGGAGCGTGACAAGGAGTATTATACGAAGGATAGAAAGGTAGACGGGGAATTCCATATATAGGAATCGCCCAATTATCCAGAGCAGACTGCATACTACTGTGAACTGGCAGACAGATTGGGACTGATAAAAACCATGGGGAGTGATTTCCACGGGAAAACAAAACCATCTGTGCGTCTGGGGGCAGTTAATGGCGATAAGGAATAAAAAGAATAAGCTTTGATATCCGGTCATTACGGAAATCAAAGCTTATTTTTTTCGTCTGAAAATAATTTGAATCAGCAGGCAGATTATCAGAATCCCGGAAAGAGAAAACCCGGCAAAACTAATCCATGGCATATAGAAGATTTCCGGAGTTATATCGGTCATACAGATGAGGCTGGAGCCGATAAATAATGCAGCAGCCAGAATTCCCAGAACCAATCGGTCCGTCATACGGTGCATTCCATATAGGAATTCCCTGGAATCAGGTATCTCTAGATTTATTTTTGCCTGACCATTTTTCGTTATATTCAGGAGATCGGACAACTGAGCCGGAATATCCAGGAACTTATCAAAGGAAGTGTAGATAGATCGGCCTTTGTGCAAAATCTCTTTTTTCCAGTCCAATTCCTTTAGTAAGAGCGATGACATGTGGGCAGAGAGAATCTGCAGTATATTTACTTTGGGTGAGCAGATGCTGAGCGTGCCTTCCATTGTAATCATACTTCGCCCCAGCAGTGTAATATCCATATTAATGGCTATGTGGTGTTCCTTTACCATATCCAGGAGTTTTTCGATCAGTTCTCCCAGTTTCATATTGCCAAAATCCATGGAGACATATTTACTTACAATGTCATCAATATCCGTATACAGCCGGGCATGGTTAATTCGTTCTTTTGCTTCGCCTAAAGCCAGAAGTACATTTTTTAGCTCATAAATATCGTTTTTTAAGATAGAAAGTATGGCCCTTCTTAAGAGCTGTTTGTAAAATTCAGATAAATGACCGGTCATACCAAGATCCAGCCATGCAATCTGTCCGCCTGAGATGCGGATATTGCCGGGATGGGGGTCAGCATGGAAGAAACCGTCTTCCAGAATTTGTTTACAATAATTCTCCGCTGTCTTTTCTCCAATTTCCGTCATGTCATAGCCCTGTTTTTCCAGATCTGTAATATGATCAATGGGGATTCCTTCGATATAATTCATAACCAGCATGCGGGAAGTGGTGTATTCGTGCAGAACCTGAGGACAGGTGATGTAGACAATTTCTTCCTGGTTTTTATAAAATAAATCCAGGTTTCTGGCTTCCAGCAGGAAATTCATCTCTTCCTGTGCGGTTTTCCAGAGCTCATCCAGAACCGTTTTAAAATCAATTAAATTACCGGTTCCCATTGTTATTTTTAAAATACGGACTGCTTTCTTAAGAAGTTTTATGTCATTGGACATGGTTTCTTTAATTGCCGGTCGCTGTACTTTTATTACAACGTTTGTACCATCTGATAAAGACGCCATATGCACCTGGGCAATAGAAGCAGAGCCCAGAGGCAGCGGATCAATTTTTAAAAATATCTCACCCGATGGCCGTCCAAGCTCTTCTTCTATAACAGATTTTATGATATCAAAAGACAAGGGCTTCACCTGCGTACGAAGTCTTGAAAGTTCTTTGCAATATGCTTCCGACAGCATATCAGAGCGCATAGACATGATTTGTCCCAGCTTTACATAAGTAGGACCCAGATCTTCTAATATTTCCCGCAGCTTTACCGGCGATAAGCCACGGGTGATATGATGCTTTTTCAGTACGTCCAGGATGTCTTTCAGACGACCGCCGGGGAAATCTTCCTCCCTGGTATTCAGTGGGGGGATGTCCTGTTTCAAAGTATCATTGGTCATGATCCTTTTCTTCTCCGCTTATATCGTTTTGTGCTTCCGCCGATTTGCAGCAGCAATCTTCGGTTTCGTCAGAACTGCAGCAGCAATTCTCACTTTCATCAGAAGAGTTACAGCAGCAATCTTCCCCGTTTTCACAGGAGCAGTTTGGCTTTTCTTTCTCCATTGCAGCAATTTTTTCTTTTAATGCTTCCAGTTCCTCTTCGGTCATGTGATTTACTGCTTTCATGACATCTTTGTATTCCCTTACAATATTGACAGTTACATGGTCGTTCATTTTTTCTTTGGCATTCCGCTTTAACTCTTCATTTAATACCTTACCCTGTTCAACGGTAATCTCACCTTTTTTTACAAGGGTATCTATGATCTCCATGGTAGATTCCGCTGTGGTAGCAATTGCGCCAACGCCTGCCAGAAATATTTTCTTTAAACCTTCACCTAGTTCCATATAAGTCGTCCTTTCTATGTTTGCTGATGTACAGTTACTATTTTTATAGTATAACATATTATCAGACGATTTTTCGCTTTTAGGAAAATTTTATAAATTTATTAAGATTTTATACATAAGAACAAAATTATAATTTATCCATGAATTATTAAGAAATTGTTTAGCCTGACTTTACACAGACTTTACATAAAAAGGTTAGACTAAAATCTTAATATGACCTTTTACAGAAATGGCCGGACAGATATTCAACGGCTGATGAGAGGATGGTAAAATGAAAGCAGAGGTTGATTGTAAGTCGGGATTAAATAAAAATGAAATAGCAGACAGGATAAAAGAGGGGAAGCAGAATATTGTACAGAGCAATATTACAAAGACAAAAGGACAAATTATTAAGTCTAATGTCTTTACTCTGTTTAATCTGCTGAATGCGCTGATCGCAGTTGCCCTGGCAGTAGTGGGGGCCTGGTCCAATATGGTGTTTACCGGTATTATTCTTTTAAATATTATCATTGGGATTGCACAGGAATTAAAGGCGAAAAAACTGGTGGAAGAATTATCATTATTATCCATGCCCACAGTAACAGTAATCCGGGATAGTGAAGAGCAGACTATATCAGTGGAAGAGATTGTATTGGATGATATAATGCTTCTGGAAAGCGGAAGGCAGATCAGCTGCGATTCTATTGTGATGGAAGGAGAGCTGGAAGTAAATGAGTCACTTCTGACAGGAGAATCGGATTCTGTTATAAAAAGAGCCGGAGACATGCTGCTTTCCGGAAGCAGTGTAATCTGCGGGAAATGTTACGCGCAGGTAGAACATGTAGGGAACGAAAATTACGCGGCAAGGATTTCAGAAGAAGCAAAGAAAATGAGAAGCGTTAACTCAGAGTTAATGAATTCTATGAAAAAAGTTACGAAGGTTACAAGTTTCCTGATTATTCCGCTGGGCGTGATCCTTTTTGCGGAAGCATTTTTCTTAAGAGGGGATTCCACTTTCAGTGCGGTAGTATCCAGTGCGGCCGGATTACTTGGAATGCTGCCCAAAGGATTGGTTCTTCTGATCAGCATTTCACTGGCTGGCGGTGTGATAAAGCTGGCGAAACAAAAGGTTCTGATACAGGATCTGTATTCACTGGAATCCCTTGCCCATGTGGATATCCTTTGCCTGGATAAAACAGGGACGCTTACCGAGGGGAAAATGCAGGTGAGCAGGACTTATGATCTGGCGAAGGAAAGCGGCATCGAAGTGGATTTCCATAAAATGATGGGCAGTTTTTTACATTACAGTGATGACAATAATGCTACTTTCCAGGCTTTGAAGGAATACTACGAGGAGGAAGATTCTTATACAGTTATCGGTAAAATACCATTTTCCTCCCAGAGAAAGTGGAGTGCAGTTTCTTTTGAGGGGGGCGGAACATTTGTTGTCGGAGCGCCGGAACGTCTGTTAGATGGCAGGATACCGGGATTTCTTCAAAAAGAGATTGAAAATGGAAAGCGGGTTATTATTGCAGGCATCACCTGGGACCAGGTACAGCCGGACGAAACCCTTACAAGAGTCTGCCCGTTAATGGCTGTCGTTATCAATGATAAGGTGCGGGAAAATGCTTCGGAAACACTGCGGTATTTCAGGAAGGAAGGCGTGGAGATTAAGATCATTTCCGGTGATAATCCGGCAGCAGTATCTTCAATTGGTAAAGAGGCAGGGCTGGCTAATTACCGGGCGTATATTGATATGAGCACCATAGCGGAAGATGCAGATCTCACCCGGATTACTTCAAAATACACCGTATTCGGACGAACTACTCCATTACAGAAAAAACAGCTTCTGCAGGCAATGAAAGAACAGGGGCATTCGGTAGCAATGACAGGGGATGGGGTGAACGATCTGCTGGCACTGAAAGAAGCGGACTGCAGTATTGCCGTTGCCGAAGGAAGTGATGCGGCTAAGCAGGTTGCTCAGGTAGTATTGCTGGATTCTGACTTTTCTTCCCTGCCGGATGTGCTTTTGGAAGGCCGGAGAGTAGTAAATAATGTAACCAGAGTAGCAGGGGTATTTTTTGTAAAAACCATATACTCTGTGTTATTAACGGTGATCTGTATCTTGTTAAATATGCCGTTTCCATTTATTCCGATACAAATTACACTGATAGATGCTGCGATTGAAGCTTATCCGGCATTCTTAACTGCGTTTGAACCCAATGGAAATAAAGTGGGAGAAAAATTTCTTCCGGCAGCGTTTCGAAGAGCTGTGCCGAATGCCGTCGCCATTATATTTGGTATCATGTCTGTCTATCTGGCAGCCCCGCTGCTTGGAATCGGTGCAGGGCAAATGAATACGGCAGCGTATCTTCTGGTAGGTATTGTGAGTATTGCCGCAGTGATCAGATCCAGTGCTCCATTTACAAAACTGAGAGTTTTTGTATGCAGTACGATGACGTTTGGATTCATTGCAGCGATTACATTGTTTCATTCATTGCTCAAAATCGAAGGACTTAGCTTTGAAGCGGTACTGGTACTGGGATTTGCTTCTGTAGGGGCTCTGTTGCTGGAACGAATCGTGTCTATGATTATTCACATAAGCCAGGGGAAAAATTCAGCAGGTTCTATTTCCGGGAGAAAACAATCAGTTGGTGAAAATTAAAATAAGAGAAAAAACGCGCTGTGGTCCTGGCGCGTTTTTTGTGATTGAGTTAGAGAGTTTGGCGATACGCGGGCATTCGCTGCGAAATCCTGATGCATTTCACAGCTCACTGCCCACTCCCATCTTTCCGTTGCTCCATCTCCATCTACAAAGCGTCCCCTTACTCAGCTAAACCCAAATATAATGTTTTGCAACTTATATATCTATTCTGTTTATGCTAACTAAAATCTTGAGTTGTTCGCGGCATATGTGCAATGCAGTACTAATTTAAATCCCTGATATATTGAATCAGATATTGATAAAAATCAGAAATTGGCTTTTTATTCATTACAAGCTGTTCGTATGTGATGATTATGTCCCGGCGGCATACCGGACTGTCAATGGGAAGGAGGACTACCTGGGGGAGATCAGGCAGAGGACCCCAGGAATATTTAGGCCAGAAGCCAATTCCAAGACCGGCAGCAATCAGGTTACGGACAGCCTCGGGACTGTCGCTTTCGAATGCAATGCGCGGGGTAAAACCTGCCGCCAGACAGAACTGGTCGCAGATTGTACGGATGGGTTTGGAACCGGAGAAGCTAATATAGCCTTCGTTCCGGGTTTCTTCCAGAGAAATGGACTGGCGTAAGGAGTAGGGCGAATTTGCGGGAACAGCCAGAAAAAAGTCTTCCTGGAGCAAGAGCAGGCTTTTGCTGTCCAGTACATTTCCGGGAATAGCAGAAGAAATACTCAGATCATAGACCGTATCATTTTGATCCTGGGACAGCTGGAATATGATATCCGGATGCAGAGATTTATAAGAAATGATACAGCTGGTAACCAGTGCGGTAGCAGTAAGGAGGTTTAAGCGGATTGTCCGGCTGGCATTCTCGTTCACTGCCTGTAATTCTGCCGGGAGATGATCCAGAGCGGACATAATGGGAAGGAGGCGCTCTTCCAGCCGCTTACCCATGTCATTTAAGGCGATGCCTCTGTTCTTGCGGTCAAACAGTAAAACGCCAAGTTCTGATTCCAGCCGGTGGATGGACTGGGAGAGAGCAGGCTGTGCAATGTGCAGGACTTTTGCAGCCTGGGTAATGTGTTCGTATTTAGCAGCAGCCAAAAAATATTTTAGTTGTAGAAGTTCCATGGTATTTTATCCTCTTATATTTTCATCTTTATATGTTGGGAAAATTTCAACATATAATATTTATATTATGTAAATATAATTATTATATATTGGATATGATGGAATGACAAGAATATAATAGTAAATTGAAAAGTAATGCAAGGCAGAGGAGTGCATATAATTATGAAGAAAAAAAGGCATGGACAAATGTCAGAGTCCATACCAGTGGGAATTATACTGGCGGTTGTGGGAGGTTACCTGGATGCCTATACTTATAATGCAAGAGGACATGTATTTGCAAATGCACAGACCGGAAACATGGTTCTTCTCGGACAGAATTTGTCTCAGGGTCAGTGGACGGAAGGAATTCAATACATCATACCCATACTGGCATTTGCAGTTGGGATTTATATTGTGGAAAAAATTAAAGAGAGGTTTCAGCGGAATACGCAAATCCACTGGCGGCAAATTATTGTACTATTGGAAATAATATTGCTTCTGGCAGTGGGATTTCTGCCTCAGTCACTGAACCTGCTGGCAAATGTCTGCGTCTCCTTTGTGTGTGCTATGCAGGTAGAAAGCTTTCGAAAGGTGAAGGGAAATTCTTATGCTACAACAATGTGTACCGGCAATCTGCGAAGTGCTACAGAATTGTTTTGTGCATATAGGCAGACTAAGAATCCGGAACTCAGAAAGCGCAGTCTGCAATACTATGGGATTATCCTGGTTTTTATTATGGGAGCTATTATGGGAGTTGTAATGACGCGGATATTTAAAGACAGAGCTGTATGGTTCTGCTGTGTCTTTTTAGCATTCGGTTTTCTGGTCATGTTTATAAAAGAAGATGCTGAGGGAGAGAATTAACGTTTGTTTCAGATGAATAAGAAAAGAAGAAGGAGCATTTTATCCGCAGGGGAAATGCTCCTTCTGTTATCTGATTTAATAGGATTTTACGGTCATGGTGCTTTTCAAGCCCTTTTTGCTAAAAAGTTTTTTATAGTATGCAGTCTTTGACTTTGGAACTTTAATTACGGCATTTGCAGGAATTCCGGATATTACTTTAAGGCCTGCTTTCCTCAGGTTCTTGGATTTTATTGTAATTGTCTTTAATTTTTTATCTCCATAGAAGGCATATCTGCCAATTGATTTTGTGGAAGACGGCAGTGTAATAGATGTCAGTGATTTACACTTCATAAATGCTTTGTCACCTATGGAAGAAACTCGGGAGGTGCCCATAGTTACTTTTTTGAGAGCCGTACAGTTGTAAAATGCATGATTACCAATTGCTGTTATGTTTTTGCCAATGGTAACTTTTTGCAGTTTTTTATTTCCCTTAAATGCAGCATTGTCAATGGCAGTCACTTTCAGCGTAGTATTCAGAAACTTTACGGTGGATGGGATCGTTATGGATTTCAGGCAAACGCCCTTTTTCACACCAGTTAATTTTACTTTAGATGAAGAGGTTACTTTATAGTTTAGCTTTCCGTAGGTAAAGGTGTTGCCCGCTGCCGGCTTTTTCAAGGCCAGAGAGGATACTGCGTTTGTCAAAGCTTTCATTGCGTTGTCAACTTCACTCTGCGCAGCATTTTCTTTTGTTGAGACTGATCTGGCAGCTGCCAGGGCGTTTTGCAGTGATTTCCAGGAGGAATCGGTATAATTGCCCTGCTTTATACCTGCGGCAGATGTTATTTTCTGATTCAGTACGGTTTTGTCAGCTAATCTAACCAGCCCCTGGAAAGCTGCATTTAATTTTGCCAGGGCGCTGTCAACGCTATTTTGAGCGGCATCTTCATTGGCGGCAGTTAATTTTGCTTCTTTTAGTGCTGCTTCGAATACCGTCCAGCTGGCTTTTGTGTAACCCGAAGACTGTAATTTCGACAGGGCTGTAATCCGATTATTCAGATTTGTCATATCCGCACCAGGAACACCCTGTGTATTCGTAAGATCGGCATAGATTTCCCTGCCATCCTGTGTGCCAAGCATGATTTCACCTACTTTTACATTTTCGGTGGTTGGTCTGTCAAAGGTTATTTTTGCAAGTGCAGTGGGCTGGCTGTTATAGGATATCGTTAATTTCAACTGTCCGTTTTCGGTATCCTGGCGAAGAATGGTACCGCCTTTTGCATCAATTTTTGCAACTATTGCACCATCCAGATCTATCACGGCGTCAATCACGCGGGTCTGAGACTTCTGATTCTCTAATTTTAATATTCCGGACTTTCCAGCCCGTTCAAAGATAACTTTTTCGATATCGCGGTTTTTCTTTGCCATTTCCTCCTGCGTCAGGAAGGCACTGGTATCAAATACTTCCCCGGTCATGGTTTCGGGCTTATCAATGCGAAGTCCGTAGAGGGCAAGTGCTGCGATATCAGAATTGTCTCCACCATCCAGCTTTTTCCCGGAATCTATAGTTTGTCCTCCAAGGCCTATGAAAATATCCATGTTGGAAGGATCGGAGGAACCGTGATTGGTGCTGTTTCCGCCGTGGTCTGAATTAGCAATGATTAAGGTATCATCATAACTGCCTTTTTCTTTTAAAGCATCTGTCACAGCCTTGAAATAATCATCATAGAGCTTTAATTCGGACCAGTAGCGGTCGTTATAATATCCGGTACTGTGGCCGATGTGATCCATATAATCGCTTTGCATATAAACTAATGCAGTATTGTTATAAGCATCACTTCTGATATAGCTGGCAACATCATAGAAGCTTTCCTGAGAAGCGGAGGATTTACCGAATACTGCTGCATCTGCTTCAATAATACCATTTAAAATAGGGTTCCATTCGGAAAATGCTGCCATAGGCCTTTCCGGTGCGGCGGCTGTAACGGCTTTAAACATTGAGGGGTAGAGCGGAGTCTCTTTCCCGAAGTCGGCATAGTATTCCTGACCTGCGCTTGTGTTGGTAAGCTGGTATTCTGGAATTACATCACCCCATGGAATGCCATGAATCATAGAGCTGTAATTTTGCCCGGATATGGAAGGTGTGACCGCCTGAGCAGTGTAGCTTGTAGCAAATTCTTTATTAAACAGATCCATTGCATATTCATTGGTACGTTTTGCCATAATGGCAGGATCGTTTGTTTTTGTGGGAAGTATGGAATTGGAAGTGGTATAGTAGATTGCATCGGGATTCCATACCTGTCCGCCTCCGTCTGTGGTCAGAACAACTGCATGTTTATATGGATAAATAGCAGCAGCATCGGCAACAGCTTCCTTTTGTGCCAAAGGCGCCAGTGCAACATCTCCTGCACCGATAACGCCATCACCGTTAAAATCAAGGGCATTTTTAGCGTAAACTGTAATCGTTTGTACTGCTTCCTGAGGATTCATGGCATCGGTTACATCTTTGTCATTTACATATGCATGGAAGTTTTCTACAGAAACAGTTGTGTCGGTTGTGTCTGATACGGTATTTGTTTTGAAATTCAGCTTTCCTAAACGAGTGGTGCCGTATTGCCGGAAATCATCTGTAGAAAGCGCTGCAGTTGAAGTGATTTTCAAACGGCCGGCATTACTGCTGTCTATGGTAACACCGCTCATTTTATGCTGAACATCTTCGTATGTTAAAACTGCCGGGTCGTAGACCAGGTCATAGGTTATTTTATTTACGGAACCGGACTCATCTGTGTTTGCATGGAGATTTACATTCATTTCAGAGTCTTCAGCAGCAGTGCCGGATGAAATGATTCCCAGGTTTACCTGCTTTGGTGTTGGCTCCTGGATATCAGCGTTTTCAAAAGCTTTTTCATCTAGAGCTTTTACCTGTTCCCCGGTCAAAGCGGTATCATACAGTCTGGCAAAGCTTACAGCGGCATTTGACAAATACTCGACACCGTTGTTAGGACTGCTGTCACCCCCGATAACAAAGTTTAAGGCAGTTGTATTTGCTGTAAATTTAACGGGACCTGCAGCAGCAATTTCGCCTTCCAGTTCTCCATTTACATATAATTTAACAGATTCTCCGTCAACCACACCAATTGCATGAACCCATTGACCCGCCTGGATAGAAGCAGTGGGCTGTCTGTATGAACCACCTACATGAGCAAAGAAAGTGAGCTTTCCACCGTCCAGTCCAAGACCGATTCCGCCGCTTTGCTGGTTTGAGAAAATGTCGTGTTCACCGGATGGAAGACTATTATATTTGAACATGCACTCTATTGAAACTGCATTTGTGATTTTTGCATATTTTGCTGAGTCAAAAGGATATATATATGCGGAACTGCCATCAAAGTCAGCAATTGGTTTATGTAATTCCGGACTTTCTGAAATAACAGGATTGCCGATGGTACGATAGGAATTGGCTGTTTCCGAATGGTCAGTTGCCATCTGATCCGAAAAATCTACGTTCATCACATTGGCAGCCGGCAGCTCCGTTTGATCGGACGAAGCGGCAGATGATTCAATGCCTTTTGCAGAAGAAGTTTCATCACTCTGGAAGAGTGCTTCGGGGGAGGTTGGTGTATCTGCCGGAATAATAGATTCGGATTCCGGTGATACGGTATTTTCTTCAATGGATGCTTCTGTGATTGCAGGTTGTGACTGGTAATCTTTCTGACCAGCCTGTACGGTTGTATCGGTCTCTGCTGCAAATGCCGCCATACCGGTATTGGGGGCAGCTAAGGATACTGCAAGCAAAAATGCAACTGCTTTTCTTTTCATAATGTTTCTCCTTTACATACTTAAATTGTTTGATTTGGACAGTGCCCATTATAACAATGGGGCTTTCGAATAACAATAAAATCCAATTCAAGTTTTTGTAAAGTAATTGTAAAAATACAAGTATAAATACTGAAAATTATTGTAGAAAAACTACAAAACAGGTATATTTATCAGAAAATTACCAATTCATTTTTCTGAATTATGCATACTGACAGGAACGGTATATTTATCGATGCTTTTATAGAGTGGTGTTTTATATAACTATAGTGGGGAATAATAGTTTGTAGAAAAATTACAAAATGAAGATACGAACGGAAACAATACAAACTTTTAAAGATAAAATTGTATTAAAATAAAAACAATCAACAGAACGCGAATAATTGCGTCATATTTTGACAAAACCCAACTTTTCATTATAGTAAGATTATAATTTTGTCGTCGTATCATATTATTCGATATTGATTAAAATTGAATTTCCAAGTACAATAAAAGAGAATCAGGGGTGAATAAAAAAGCAGTAAATGAGGCATAGGCCGGGAGGATAATTAATATTGAGAAGAAGTGACAGAGAAATTACAGACTTAAAGGAAATAATGGATGTAATACAGAAATGTGATACCTGCAGACTGGGATTACAGGATGAAAAAGTTCCGTATATTGTACCTCTTAATTTTGGAGTTCGTGAGGAAAACGGCAGAATTACGCTCTTTTTTCACAGCGCGCCGGAGGGAAAAAAGATTCGCCTGATGGAACAAAATGGTGCTGCCGGTTTTGAAATGGATACGGCGCATGAACTGATAGAAAGTGATACTGCATGTGGATATGGAATGAATTATAAGTGCGTTCTGGGAGTGGGAACCCTTTCATTTGTAGAGGATTATGAAGAGAAAAAAGAGGCACTTTCCATATTGATGAAACAGTATACAACGAATCGCGATCTGACTTTTTCGGAAAATATGATAAAAGCGGTAAAGGTAATAAGACTGGAAGTGGAGGAAATCAGCTGTAAATGCTGTAATCGGTAACAACATATGGAAAAAGAATATTATACGGTAGGTGAAGTATCTAAACTCTGCGATATACCTGTTCGGACACTGCATTATTACGATGAAATCGGCCTGTTAATACCGGCGAAAAAAGATGGGGATACAGGCTACCGCTACTATGCTAAATCCCAGTTGCTGCATGTAAATATAATTAAGCAGTTTAAGGTACAGGGATACAATATTAAAGAAATCAAAGAGCGATTGGCAAATCATACTGCCAGCGTTAGCAGGGAAGCCCTGCAGCAAAAACTGTCTGAAATAAAAGAAGACATTGAAGGTCTGATTCTTCTTGAAAAGAGATTGGAATATTACTTAAATGCATTAAATTACCAGGATCATCAGCCGCATATTCATGCAGATAAGTTACCTCCCATGAAGGTCCTTTTCATCAGAAATAAAGGGGCGGCTGACCCGGTTGGTTTCATGAAGCGCTTTGCAGGTCTGGAGGCGCTGATAAAGAAAGAAAAATGTAATGCAGTTGGGCCGGTGATGGCTGTCTATTATGATGACTACCATGTTTATGATCCGATGAATGCGGATATTGAAGTTTGTGTTTCGGTACAGGAGGCAGGGGAAGGATCTGATTATATTCGCGATTTTGGAAATGTGGAAGTTGTTTCCGCCATACATTACGGACCATACCGCAATGAGTACCAGACGTATGGACTTATGATGGAATGGATGGAAAAAGAAGGATTTGAAATGTGTGGAAATGCAATAGAAAAGTATCTCATCGATCCGGTTCTGACAGAGCATGAAGAAGAGTTTATAACAGAATTATTAATTCCGGTAAGAAAACGTTAAGAAAAAAGCTTGACCCTACAGTTACTGTAGGGTTTATTCTTTTTATGTGAAAGAAAATAGTGTTACATGAAAATAGAAAGGATATAGAAGAAAATGGTACATTTAGTTTATTGTGATGATAAAGCAAAGGTTTTGGAGAAAATTATGGAAGGAACTAAGCGTATGATTGTCCGGGGGGCAGCGGGAAGAAAGATTCCTCACAGCCGTGTATTTGAAGGGGAAACGCTGTATTTTATGAAAAAGGGAACAGGAAAGATAACTGCAAAAGCAGAAGTCGCACATGTGGATAATTATTTAAAGCTTTCGGAAGAGCAGATTATAAAAGTGCTTGCGGAAAATCAGGAAAAGTTAGACCTTACAGAGAAACAAAAAGAAAGATGGCATAAAAAGTGTCTCTGCCTGGTTGAATTTAAAAACGTTGAAGCAATCGAACCTATGGACTTTGACAGGCAGGGAAATATGGATGACTGGCTGATCATTCAGAAGATTGAGGATGTAGTAGTGGGAACAAGTATTCCTTATAATTATGATAATGCTAGGTTTAAATCATAGCAGACCATTCAAATCATAGCAGGTTTTATGTGAATTTTGCCAGAGTGTTTGTGTTTGAAAATTCATTCCCGCCACCTCATTCTCTATCCGGGATATCATTTGTTGATACAAAGATTGGAAATTTATGCCATTCCTTCCAGATATTCTAATATTTCACCAGCATTTGTGTCCGGTTTTGCCTTTTCAAAGACCTTTTCAATAATTCCGCTTTCGTCGATGATATAGGTGCTGCGTACTACACCCATGCCCAATTTTCCATATAATTTCTTTTCTTTCCAGACATCGTAAGCCTGTATGGCAACGAGATCCGGGTCGGATAATAAAATAAAAGGAAGATTAAATTTTTCGGCAAATTTGATATGGGACTTTTCACTGTCCTTGCTTACACCGATTACAACAACATCCTTTTCCTGGAAACCTTGATATGCACTGGCAAATGCACATGCCTGCTTGGTACATCCAGGTGTATTATCCCTTGGATAAAAGTAAAGGACTACTTTTTTTCCGGCGAAAGAGGAAAGGGTGATGGCATTGCCGTCTTTGTCATTTAAAGTAAAATCAGGTGCTTTTGTTCCTGCTGATAACATAATAAAACCTCCTTGTTTGTTCATCTGTGTTATTTTCGAGTATTGAGAATTACAACATTACTTATTATAATAATACTTATTCTAACATATTATGGACAATTTTTGTAATTAATATTTAGAGATGGGAATGCTTTAAAGAACTGGATGCAGAGGAGTAGACAATTTTTTTAATTATATTTTGAGATGCGCTGGCGTTATGATAAGGGAAACAGAGACTATGAATGGGACATTTTTGATTTTGGAATCTGGTGTGGTATGATGATAAAAATGGGTATTTCGTTATATTTATGTGAACGAAATACCCATTTTATATTTAGCTTTCTTTGTAAAAACGAATAAAAGCAATTCCGGATGGTAAAACAGGTACTTTGACAGATTTGTTATTTGCTGTCTCAAGAAATTTAGTCGGTTCCCCCTGGATATCACAACATGCAGCAGCTGTAATGGAGAGCCCTGGGAGTGTAATTGTACAATCGCATGGCATGTCGTTAAAATTTTTTATGGCTGCCAGAATATCAGTGGTTCCGCGTATCGGCTGCAGATAAATTGGATAAACGCAAGGGTTGTCACATGATAGATATTGTGTGATCTGGGTATTTTGGCAATGGATGGCGGAACCAGTCACACATGGTGAATTAGCAAGCATTCCAAGTTCATAGGCTCTTTCTGATGTAAAAGTTTCTAATGCAGTTAATTCGTAATGAAAATGAATTTTTCCGGTTTGTTGAATCGCAAAGTTTGTATCCCAGTAATTATTCATGGGCCAGGCAAGGAGAAGAGGATTTTTACTGCGTTTCATCTCTTTTTCTTCTCTGCCAAAATGGAAACCTCCAACCTGGATAAGAGGTGCATCAGGACATGCAAGTGTTACACCGCTGCCTTTTTCAAATACAGATACTGTTTTATCTACAGTAATCCAGTCTCTGCAGGCGCTGCCCAGAATATCGGTATCGAAATGTACAAATGTATCTGCTGTATCATAAACACAGTCCCAGTCTTTTGAAAGGTTCAACGGAAATGCAAAAAAGATCCCATGAGGTGTCCTTCCATTCTTGTTAGAAAAAACAGCATCCAATAAAATACGTGGATGATTTGCGGAAAAGGAAATTGTCTGATGGATATTATCTAATCCGCAGCCTTGAAGTTCATATGCCAACGTAACTTTGTCATCTTCGCATGTTATTTTGGTGTCAAAAAGAAAAGAAGTGCTTTCGTACAATGCCGGCCAGCCGGTTGCCCACTGGCTGATATTCCGGTTTCCCAGATCTACATCCCGAGGGAAAATGGTACTGCGTTCAGGATCAGCCTGAGCAGGATCGATTTGTTCTTTTATAATATCAAAAAAGACCCATCTGCTGGTTTCGTCAATCAGCTGCTGCTTATTACTGCGGTTTTCAATTTGTTTAATCCTTTTTGCTTCAGGATCAAGTGTAATTTTATAGAAGGGCGTTGTAATGATTGTATCTGTTATTGTAATTGTATCTGCTTTTCTGCTAAGAGCTGGTATGGATTTAAATGGTACTTTCATTGAAGAAAAGGGAGGTACAGTTACATTACCAAGATAAGTCTGGTCAGGATGATTCGTGTCATAGGGCAGATAGGACTTTGCCCTTACTGCGGATAAGGTCCTTCCCGGCTGTAAATAAGAGGAGGGAACATAGAGATCCTGGTCTACAGGGAATCCGGTTGGGTTTACTAGGAAGATCCCGTCCTGGCTATCGGATTGCGCCGGATTGCAGGCGGCAGCTTCCATTTGCTGTGACAAAAGGTAAGCAGAAGTATCTGCGCATCGATAGGCAAAATCTTTTTTATGAATCTCCTGGGCATAAGTTTCCTCTTGATCAAATTCAGTAACCGATGTACAGGATCCCCATGTATGTTCGTCGTATAATAAAGCATTTTCATAAGATTCTGCATGTACCTTTTGGTAATGAGCATCTGAGGAGGATGGGGAAACGCATTCCAGGAAATCTGCTTTACGCAGCAGCTGCTTGGCACGCCGGTTCAGCTTTGTCTCACGGGCGGTGCTTCCGCTTCCAAAGTTCCAGTAGTCATTCCAATCGCCACGGTGAACGGGGACATTTTGGATATGGCTGCCGTACAGACGCTGATATAGCATTTCTGGTGTAATAAAACGAATAGTCTGTTCATGACCTTCTCCGTTGTATCGGCGTATCAGGTCCGCCAGGTTATGATCGGGGCAGTTGTTGTCAAATAAGGGAGGGTTTGTGGCTGTTAATACAGCGAAATCATAATTCCAGCTGCCTGATTCTAAACGTGAGACGTAATCTGTGATGCCTTTATGCATCTTTTGTGTGTCGTTTTCTGCTGTAAAGAGAAACTGACTGAAAAGAGAATAATGTTCGCCTAAAAATGTGGGCAGCCGCCTTTTGTCCGGAGTTTCCCATTCGAACAGGTAAGGGCGTGGAAATGGTATTCCGCCCATATGAATGTTAATTCCAGTCATGTAAAATTCAATATGACTGTCTAACATAAAGGAGGAAAGTGTCCAGGGCTGTCCGTTAACATCGTGATTGATTGCGGTACTGACAGAGCTTCCCGTTAAAGTCCGTATCGTATTCAGGGTTGAAAGTGCCTGACTCAGCTGGAAGGAGGTACAGCCAGGAGTAGTGTGCATTGGAAGTGCGGTTATACTCATCTGCCCTCTGGCGACTAATTCACGGAAAAGGGCAATACGTTTTGGGGAAGCAGTTTCCAGCCATTTTAAAAGTGGATATGTAGCTTCGCATGTCCAGCAAAAGCGTGAAGAATCAGGATAGTCTTTTGTTATTTCGCATAGGTCGATTGCCTGTTCCAGGTAATCACATTGCAGTTCCAGCAGCATGTTTTGCGGATGCGTGTAGCCAATATCTAAGTGACTGTGATGCATACAGAGTATTTCTTTTATTTGAGACATATTTTCTCCATTCTATGTATAAATTATTTTTTATCACGATTCAGAGGGTATTTGTATATAGCATCTTAATGCAATGATTTTAATCATATTTTCGGTTAATGAGGAAGTGGTTCAAATGAGAGAAGCAGTGTTTTTATTTCATGTGGTTTAAGGGCAATTGTAATGATATTTTCTTTAAAATCGGCAGTGGATTGAGGCGCTTCCAGCAAATCACAAACGTACGCCTGATGCAGTGTAAGCGCACAGATAAGCCTGTCGGTTTTAGGGGTATCGCTATAGTTAGATAAACGTATAAGAACGTGATCCCTATTGTCTCCTGCCGGTTTTATCATTGAGATGTATAAGGCATTTTCCGCCAGGTGAAAGCCGGAAAATTGAGGGGCAGATGTCGTGCCATTTGAATTCAGGGTAGTAAAACTGAAAGGCTGGACTCTCATTGCATCTGCCGTGTTCAGCAGTTCCACGTTTGAAGTACCTTCTGCAAAAGGCATCAGTGCGTATTCAAAAGTCAGTTCTCCTTCCAACTGCCCGTCTGGCTGTCCGTTAGTTAAAAAGGTTTTCTCAAAACTTCTAAACAAGGTGACATCAATACGGCCTTCCTTTCCCGGGTGTGCAGCAGCTTCGTGCAGTCCTCCTCCTGACAGGAAAGCAAATCCGCTGCCATCGGTTCTTTTTCGATATAGAATATTGCCAAAAGCCTTTTCTTCGCGTTCTGCTTCTTTCCAGTTTTGCGTGGTATGATCTCTTTGAACCGGACGTTCTACAAAGGTAAAAGCCTGTTCTGCATAATAGCACTTAGATGGTATTCCAGTCTGAAGGGATAAAACAAACCGGTGATCCTTTATACTGTTTTTTACAATAGTGCGGCAATTGATAACTTTTGAATGTTGCTCCAAAGAGAGATAAGTCTTGATTTCCAATATATTTGTAAAGGCACTTCTGCGTGTAAACTGTCTGTGATAATCCATCCTGGTAGGCAGATTTAAATGGTGTGTAATACAGAATGTACTCCTGGAGGGACCGTCAGAAACAATGGCAACGCTTGAGGCAGTGCCGCAGTAAGTCACAAGATCAGGGACTGGCGGTCTGGAACTCCAGCCGTCACCTGTTTCTCCGCAGTCTTTGTAGGTGATCAGGTTCGGGTAGGTCTGATTGCAGGTGAGATCTGTCAATGTTACATTCCCGGCGGGTGAAACTTCTAATTGAAGAAATTCGTTCTCAGCAGTTAAGTTGTGGGAGGTTAAGCTGTCATAATAGCGCACAGGCGATGTCACGGGGACAATGGAGCAGCTTGTTTGACCCATAGCCGGTATAACTGCAGAAAAGCTTATCGTATAGATATCCCTGGCTGTTCCGTAAAATTCAGTGGGTTTTCTCACATTAGTATTGTTTACAATAGATTCAATCTGATAGGGGATTTCTTTGCCGTCAGCATTGAATAGCAGGAACCGATTCACAATTTCAGACGGGATCTGCTCAAAACTGGGTTTGGGATAATCCGTTGGGAATGCAATATCTGCGGTTATTACTTTATTCAGTTCGAAAGGAAGAGGGTTGAATAAAGTCAGCTGTAAATCAAACTTGTTATCCGATTCGGAAAGTATGTTTTCAGATGGAAGAAAAACATGTAATGCATTTTCGTAGATTTCCTGGCCGATTTGCCTGGACTGACGGTAGCGGTAAAGCATATCCTGATGGACTTCGTCAGTAGAACAGCCGCAAATTGAATCGTGGGCATGATTCTTAAGCAGATATTGATAAGCCAGCTTTTCAAAGCCATAGGGCAGAGCTTTTCCATACATAGACGCTAGTGCGGACAGGGGCAGGGCTTTTTTCTCCAAAAGAGTCTGGGTGTCGTCATTTGCTTTTTTTAAATCATAACGGCTGGAAAGGGTACCGGATATTAACTTATTGTGCTCCTCCATAGCATGGGCAGGTGCCTGAAGTTCCCCGGTTCGGGAAGGCATATCATTCAAATGCTGATGAAGGCATGCAAAAAATTCGGATACACCGCCGATAGAAACTTTACTGGAGTAGGTTTTCTCTAATGCTTTTGATAATCTAACTGCCTGTGGATGAATTGGTGTATGGTCCATACCATCCATAAGTATGACAAATGGAAGGGGAGAACGAAGCCTTTCAGCAGCTGCATAGGCGGCAGACGCTTCGGTTTCATTCTGGATTGCCCTGTTATCAGAATATACTTCATTCCAGAAGCTTCCATAACCGCAGCTCTCCGGAACTTTATAAGTAACACAGAAACTTCCATTTGGAGATTGCCATACAAAATAAGCAGGCAGATCACACTCATTTGTGCCACGCCCCAGGATAGCATTTGAAATATGAAAGCCATTTAAAATTTGCGGCATCTGGGAAATATGCCCGAAGATATCACATAGATATCCAAGTGGGAGCACAGGAGTACCCGGTGAAAGTTTATTTGTGAGAGCATGACCCATTTGCAGGTTTGCGATAAGGCTCTCGCCACTTACGAGATTTTCATCAGGCATTGTATACCATGGGCCGATGATTAAGCGGCCGGATTTGATAAGTGCCAGGATCCGGTTTTGGTCTTGCGGCATAATTTCCAGATAATCTTCTATGAGCACTGTCTGTCCGTCGCATATAAAGGAAGTAAAAGCCGGATCTGCCTCCAGTGTAGATAAGATTTCCTGAAAAGTAACTACCAGCCGTTGACGGAAAGATTGGAAAGGCAGATACCATTCCCGATCCCAGTGGGTAGATGCAAAATATAAAATTTTGTCAATTGGTTGATTGGAATACATATATTCTCCTCTCTGTGTTTGGAATTATATTACTAACTAACTGGAAAAAGTAGTAAAATAAGAAAAGTTAGTAATTTAATTCAAACAAAATAAAATGAAATAGCAGCATTGTAGATAAAAAAAGCATATAACATGACGAAAAATAAGTCAATTAAAAACTGAAAAATAGGAGAAATACACAAAAGAAATATCTTGAAATTTACGAAAACGATAGTTAGATTACTAAGTTAGTAATGCTTAGTAACAAAAAATGAAAATCAAATATATGCAAAATGATGAAAAAATAGGTAAAAATATAAAAGTAATTGACGAATAGAACAAAATTTGGTATCGTAATAGATAACAAGACCGAAAAGAAATAAAATAGAAAAACAGAGATATATTACTAAGTACTGGTAGAATATGGAATTAAATTATGCTATACTCAAAATAAGATCGTAATAATGCACATAATAAGGAGAAAAAGTTATGATAGAAAACAGTATTCCTAAGTACCAGCAGATAGAAAAAGATATATTAGAAAAAATTTATCAGGGTGTCTATGCAAAATCATCAAAACTTCCAAGTGAAAATCAGATGGCAGAAATATATAAGACAAGCGTACCAACGGTAAGAAAAGCATTCAGTGAATTAGTACATAAGAGAGCGATTTATCGAATTAAGGGAAGTGGTACTTTTGTAAGTGCAGATGAAATGGAAGAGATACCGAATACAACCAGCAGAACAAAATCAATGCAGAATATCTGTTTTTTGGTTTTTACAGACATAACAGACAGTTCTATTATGAAAATGATCCGCGGTGCTCAGATGTATTTATTTGACAAAGGCTATTCTATGACGATACTCTGCAAAAGCCAAATGTCAGGATCAGAAAGCGAACTGATAAGGGGGTGTTTGGAAAGTAATGTAGATGGAATTATCTGCTTTGCAGAAGATCCAAAAGAGAATGCCGGAAGTTTTCGCATGATAATGCAGCACCATATTCCGGTGGTAATGCTGGACAGGGGGCCAAGTGATGTACCATTTACTCTGGTATCTGCGTATAACGTAGACGGAGGATATCAGATTGCAAAGTATTTATTAGAAATAGGGCATCGAAAGATTGTATTCGCGGCAGATACTGCCCAGCTTGTCGCTGAGAAGGATCGCTTAAAAGGATACCGCATGGCATTAGAGGAGGCGGGAATCCCATATGATGAAAAACTGGTATTAGAACAAATTCATTTATCATCCCAGCAGGATAAGTTAATGGAAATTATCAGAAAGCATGAAATTACGGCAGTACAATGCGTAAATGACAAAATGGCAGTGGAGGTGATGAGAAGATTAAAAAGTGAAGGATACCATGTACCTGAAGATATATCGGTTTGCGGTTTTGACGGTTCGGATGAATCGCAATATGCATCACCAAGAATTACTACCATAAATCACCCGTTTGAAGAAATGGGCCGTGTTGCAGCTTCAAAGCTGCTCAGTCTGCTGGGAGGGAAAAAATCTCATAGCCAGACATATCTTGCGGTAGAGCTGGAAGTTAAGGATTCCAGCTGTCCACCAAAGCAGGTTCCTGCGCCAAAGCAAGATAACTAAATACAGTAAGATGTAAGGTACAATATAATTAGGGAGGTATTTATGTACTATTATGATGAATTAATTGCGGAAATAAGTGTTTCGGAAGGAACAGGCAGTGTGGTAACACCCTTGCCTCATCTGGTACCCATAGGACGAATCCATAAAACTGGTGACAGCTGCCAGATTTCTGTTTCTGCGGACGGACAGTTATTTGAGCAGATAGAAGGACATGGAATGAACAAAACAGCCGGTTATTTAAAGGTTGAATGCAAAGGCAACTGCCGTGTTAAGTTTTTTGTTGGAAAAGGATATTGGGCGCAGGAAGAACATTTCTATACGGATGCTATGAAACAGACAAACGAATGGGCGGGGAGTGACGGGATCAATTCCTTTAACCTGGAAAATGGCAGGGATTCGTATAATGCGGATTGTGATACTACCTTATTTGTATTTGGTGATACACTGGTAAGCAGGGTGGATAAAGAGACGAATGAGAGGATACCGCCGGTTTATATGCCAAGTAATACATATGGGATTATGAATAAGCGTCCAAATGACATTCATTTTGTAATAAAGAAAAATGAAGATGGAATTCCACAGCCTGTGCTGACACCGGTGAAAAATCAGGAGGATGATGAGGGTTGGTTCTGGCTTCAGGACGGTGTTATAGCAGACGGAAATCTCTATCTGACTCCGTTAAACATGAAATCAGACCTTTCAAAGCCAGAAGGATTTCAGTTTAAAGTAGCCGGAGTAACAATGGTAAAAGTTCCGGTCAGAGATAAGTTTCCAGTTTTTGAAGACGCAGAATATTACCCTACCGCGCTGTATAGGTGTAACGGGGGCATACAATATATTGGGGGAATTGCTTACCTGCCCTATGCACCTGAGTTTGGATATGAAGAAGGGGATGGGTTCCTGTATGTTTACGGCTATCAAAATGATGTGAATCAAATACAGGACTGCAGGGTATTCGTAGGACGGACAAGACCGGAAAATATACTGGATACGGAAAGCTGGGAATATTTTGACGGGAAAAAATTTGTTCGGGGAATGGAAAATGCGGCTGTTATTCTTGAACATGCTTCCTGTGAGATGAGTGTAATGCCTATAGCAGAAGGCGATATGAAGGGGAAATTTTTAGCAGTCTTTCAGTACGATGTTCAATCTTCCTATGTAGCATATTCTGTTGGTGAAACACCCTGGGGTCCTTTTGATACACAATGCAAAGTATATTACTGTAAAGAAAAAATATATCTATGCAATTCTATCTATACTTATAATGCGAAGGCCCATTCCCATTTATCAAAACCGGAGTCCATACTGGTATCATATAATGTAAATACGCCGTCTATGAAAGATAATTGCAGAATAGCTGATATTTACCGGCCGAGATTTATTCTTTTGCATGATACAACCATAAAGAAAGGAAGATGGCAATGAAAAAATCTGAAATAATAAAGAAAATTATTTTGCATATTATCTTAATTCTACTGGGATTGTTTTTTGTATTTCCGCTGGTTTGGATGATTTTAACAGCCTTAAAATCACCGGCAGATCTCATAGATCCCAATAAGTTTTTTCCAACCACTCCAATTTGGGGGAATTTTAAAGCAGCACTTACTTCTATTCCGTTTTTACAATATTTTAAGAACAGTGTGTTTATTTCAGCAGTTTGTGTAGTTGGATCTGTATTTTCTTCATCATTGACAGCATATGCTTTTGCGAAACTGAAATGGCCTGGGAAGGATGTGCTGTTTGTTATAATGCTGTCTTTAATGATGATACCTTCTCAGATTATACTAATTCCCATGTTTACTATGTATGCAAAGATAGGATTGTTAAATACTTACATACCGCTTACAGTGCCTTGCTTTTTTGGAGTGGGATGCAGTATGTATATATTCCTGCTGCGGCAGTTTTTTAACGGTATTCCAAAAGAGCTGAGTGAAAGCGGATTAATTGACGGAGCCGGACACTTCCGAATCTTCTGGAGCCTGATTCTGCCACTTGCCAAACCCGGTATGATTACCGTTTCTCTTTTTACTTTTATGTTTACCTGGAATGATTTTTTTGGTCCTTTGATTTACGTTACGGATCATACGAAATTAACGCTGGCAGTGGGATTGCGTGCATTTCAGACCCAATATGAATCACGGTATAATTTAATGATGGCAGCAGCACTCGTGGCAATGATTCCCACCGTGCTCATATTCTTTTTAGCTCAGAAAAAATTCGTAGAAGGTATTACATTTAGCGGTATTAAAGGATAACCAAATAAAAACGAACGTCAAAACACATTTTGAAAGGAGAATTATGATGAAGAAGAGAATGAAAGAAATTTTAAAAAGAGGTATTGGAATTGCAGGAGCATTGACACTTGTAATATCGATGGCAGGGTGTGGACAGGAGAAAAAAGAGGAGCCGGCATCTGGCGGCGAAACGAAAGCCCAGGAGAGTGTAAAGGAAACAACAGCTGCAAAAGCAGACGGAGAGAAAACAAAAATATCTTTCTGGCATATTTTTCCTGTGGGATCCGATGGTTATGATGAACTGGATGAGCTGATCATGAATTTCAATAACGTACAGGATAAATATGAGGTGGAGCATGTAGGTTATCCATTCCTGGATTATTTCAGCAAGATGACAACTGCTTTTGCGGGAGATGTGGCACCGGATATCTTCTTTTACACGTTGGATGATGTTCCGGTAAGAGCAGCAAATAATACCATTGCAAATTTAACGCCATTTATTGAAAGAGATAAATATGATCTGAGTGATCTCTATGAAACAGAAGTGGGATTTGGTTCTTATGACGGTCAGCAGTATGCACTTCCGGCTTCTTCCACCAGCCGTATGCTGTTTTACAATTTAGATATGTTAGAAGCAGCCGGATTAACAGAAGCGGATGTCCCCAAGACCTGGGATGAGTTATACGAGGTAGCACACAAAATGGATATCGTTGAGGATGGTGTCATTAAACAGCTGGGATATGACCCGACTGCCGGTCAATCAAACTATTTCCAAATGCTGTGGCAAACTAATTTAGATTTTTTTGATGAAGAAAATAACATTGTAATTAACGATGACGCACATAAAAAAGTGTTACAGTGGATGATAGATTTTAATAAGGATTATCCATATGCACAACGTCAGGCTTTTACAGATGCAAGTAAAACACTGGGAGCGGATGCTTTTGTCAGCGGACGTCTTGCAATGATGGTTGGCACAAATGACGAATATAAAGTGCTGCAGAACAGTCAGGTTCCTTTCCGTTACGGGGTTGCAACGCAGCCAATTCCGGAAGGAGGCACCCGCGTAAACTGGAGTTCCTGCTGGTCCTATGAAATCTTCAACAGTAAAAATGATGATAAAATTAATGGCGCGTGGGAATTTATGAAATATATGTTAACTCCTGAAAACCAGCGAGCATTTTATGACAGCCAGGGTCTTCTTACCGCATCGAAAAAAGCAAATGAAACTTTAAAAACAGATGAAATTATGAGTAAAATTATTGAGGAGCTTCCATATACCAGTGAGAAAAAATACATTGATTTTGCGCCAAAATGGCATGAGGACTGGAATCAGTTTATGGAAAAAGCGGTTGCCGGTACACCTGTGGATGAAGTTATGAAGGAAGCTGAACAGTTTTATAAAGAAAAGCGGGAAAATTATAAAGCAACGAATTAGCTTTAAAGCATAGCGGCAGAAGGAGGAATAACATGAAGCGGGGTTCAAAAAAACACAATAAATTAGATGCTGAAGCAAAGGCAGGACTATTATTTGCATTGCCGTTTATTATTGGATTAGTTATATTTACGGTGATTCCCTTTGTCAGTTCTTTTATCTTCAGCTTTACAAATTACAATATGAAGACCAGTCCGGATTTTGTGGGATTGGCTAACTATAAAATAATGCTGGCAAATGATTCCTTGTTCTGGCCGTCTTTGTGGAATACGATTGTGCATGTACTGATCTCTACACCATTAAATTTGATTTTTGGTGTCATGCTGGCATTATTACTGAACAACAAATTAAAAGGTATGAACGTTTACCGCACTATATTTTATCTTCCAAATGTAGTATCCATGGTGGCAATGGCGCTTCTGTGGCTCTGGTTATTCCAGCCTTCCTTTGGTTTGATCAATCAATTGCTGGGGCCCATCTACAAGTTATTGGGTGCACAGCCTATCGGATGGCTGAATGATGCGTCTACTTCCAAGCTGGCAATCGCTCTAATGGGATTATGGACCTGCGGCGGATCGATGGTTATATACCTGGCACAACTTCAGGATATTCCCAGAGATTTATATGAAGCGGCTGAAATTGATGGTGCAAACGGATGGCAGAGAATGAAACGGATTACAATACCACTTATGACTCCGGCTATTTTTTACAATTTGATAATGACGCTTATCAGCGGGTTCCAGGTATTTATGCAGTCCTTTATTATGACTAGCGGAGGTCCTGCACGCTCTACCTATTATTTCGCATATTATTTATATGATAAAGCATTTAAAGATGGGCAGATGGGTATGGCGAGTGCCATGGCATGGTTCTTACTGGTGGCAACACTGATCGTTACTATGATTGTATTTGTAACAAGCAGACGCTGGGTATTCTATATGAACGGAGAAGAAAATTAAAGAACTGCAAAAAGGCGGCCGGTAGATGCTTTTGCCGGCTGCTTTAAGAATATTTGGGGGGAATTTTATGGATAAAATAAGAGAAACGGAATTTAGCAGGAAGGTTTTTGAAAATCCGCCTGCATGGTACAGAGGTGTCCCTTTCTGGTCATGGAACTGCTTTGTGGATAAAAATAAGATAGAGCGTGATGTCCGGATTTTTAAAGAAATGGGGTTTGGCGGTGCGGACATTCACAGCCGTTATGGCCTGCAAAATGAGTACCTGGGAGAAGAATTTCTGGAACTGGTGCAGTTTTCCCAGAAGGAGCTGTCAAAGGAAGGACTTTATACATGGCTGTACGATGAAGACCGATGGCCCTCAGGTGCGGCAGGAGGATTAATAGCCAGACCGGAAAATACTTCCAGATGTCTTCTGTTTACTCCGAAGAAGCAAGGCGGCAGTTTTTGCAGGGACAGGGAAGAATTTGAGAGGTGCCAAAGATCCGGTGAAGATCCTGATGGATATTTTCTTGCAGCATACTGTGTTCAGTTGGAACAGGAATGTCTAAAAGGATACCAGAGGACAGAAACGGACCATTATAAATGTAATGACGGAGTCTTGTGGTATGCATATCTGGCGCTCGAGAGGAATGACATCTGGTATAACGGTTATGGTTATGTGGATACATTAAACCCGAGGGTGGTTCAGGAATTTACAGAAACTACCCATGAAAAATATGCAAATGTCTGTGGAAGTGCATTTGGAAAAGAAGTCCCAGTGATATTTACAGATGAACCACAGTTTGCATATAAAGAGGCATTGCCCTTTCCGATGGATAAATGTGATATTCATTTATCCTATACGGATGATTTTGATATTAAGTTCATAGCAAAATACGGTTATTCCATTTTGGATTATATTCCTGAGCTAATATGGGAACTTCCTGACAGCAATGTGTCGGTACACCGATACCGTTATCACAATTTCGTTTCTGACATTTTTGCCCAGTCTTATTTTCAGACATTGTATCAGTGGTGTGAGGAACATCATATATTGCTGACCGGACATGCCGTTGAGGAGTCCACACTATGGTCGCAGACCAGAGCGATAGGTGAGGCGATGAGATGCTATCAGTACCTGCATATACCTGGTATAGATATTTTGTGTGATGCAAGAGAGTATTTAACTGTAAAACAGGCGCAGAGCGTTTCACGCCAGGATGGCCGGGATGGTGTCATGAGCGAGCTATATGGGGTGATGAACTTGGATGTTACTTTTCGGGAGCATTTAATCCAGGGAAACTGGCAGGCAGCTATGGGCGTTACCCACAGAGTACTGCATCTTTCACTAATGTCACTGGAAGGTGGAGCAAAAAGGGATTTCCCTGTTTCCTTATCTTATCAGACGCCCTGGCATCAGGAATATAAAGTTCTGGAGGACCACTTTGCAAGGGTAAATTTTGCCATGAGCCAAGGTAAAAGCAGGGTGAGGGTAGGTGTTGTTCATCCGATAGAAAGCTATTGGCTGCATTGGGGACCAATGAATCAGACCCAGCTTTATAGGGAAGAGCAGGAAGAGCGATTAAAGGAATTAATAGACTGGCTTTTATTTGGATTAATTGATTTTGATTTTTTATCAGAAGAACTTTTGTTAAAACAATACAGGGAAACAGATTTCGGATTTCAGGCAGGAGAGATGTGCTATGAGATGATTTTAATACCGGGCTGTGAGACACTGCGAAGTACTACCCTGGAGTACTTGAAGAAGTTTAAAGCACACGGAGGAAAAATTCTCTTTTTAGATCAGCCGGGGGCTTATATAGATGCCCAAAGTAGCCCAAAATTAAAATGTTTTGCCGGCAAGGAAGAAATTGTTTCTTTTTCAAAGAGTGTAATTTTGCATAAACTTGAAGTAGTAAGGGATGTGGATGTAGTTGAAGTTCAAACAGGACGCCGGGGGAAAGATCTGTTGTATCAGATGCGGGAGGAAGCAGACGGAGGTAAGTATCTATTCCTTTGTAATGTTACTCAAAATGAAATGCCAAGTTTTTTTGAAATTACGGATGATGGACTGCCTGGAAAAACGTGTGAAGTGCATTTGCGGGGAATATATCGAATTGAAAAACTTGAGACGAATACAGGAAATATTCTGCCGGTAGATTGTGTTTATCAAAATGGCATGACCATCTGGTATGAAAAAATCTATTCGGGAATGAGTTTTTTATATCATGGTATTCCTGCGGAGCAAAGTATTACAAATGGCAGGGCAGACGTTAGTAAAAAATATACAGATACACATCCGCAAATTGTATGTGAACTTGACTGCATAGGCTATCAACTGGAAGAGCCAAATGTTTTGCTTCTGGACATGCCGGCATTTTCTGTGAATGGAGAAGACATGCACCATGAAGAAGAAATTCTGAGGATAGGGAAGTATGTAAGGACAGAATTAAAGTATCAACGCAGCTATGAGCAGCCATGGCGGTTAAAAGAAAATAATAACAGGCCGGATATGGTTACCCTTCAATTTCATATAGAAAGTGAGATCGAAGGAATGCCTGTAAAGCTGGGGATCGAGCAGCCCCAATATACAGAAATTATCTGGAACAATATACCGGTAAATATGCAGCCGGATGGTTGGTATATAGATGAAGCGGTTAAAACAATACCGTTGGGTTTGTTACAAAAAGGCTGTAATGAATTAATCATTGAAATGAGAACCGGAGTGCAGACAGATTTTGAGCCGTTTTATTTACTGGGTGATTTTGGAGTAAAACTAGAAGGCAGAAAAGCTGTGGTAATTAAGAAACCAGGACATTTAAGTTATGGAGACATAACTTCTCAGGGATTTCCTTTTTATGGAGGGAATATAACGTATTTCTGTAATTTTCAACAGACAGGAGATGATAAAATTCTTTCTATCCATGATTTTAGTGCACCTTTGCTTAATGTGTATATGGATGGGATGAAAGAAGGAAGCATTATTTCAGCTCCGTATGAAGTGAAACTCAAAGGGGGAGATGCAGGGAAAAAGCAAATCGAAATACGGTTATATGGAAACCGTTATAATACACTGGGAGCGGTGCACAATTCAAACCCGTCCTACGATTGGTATGGAAATAATGCCTGGGAGACACAGGGAGCATATTTTGCTTATGAATATCATTTAAAACCGGCAGGAATTTTCACCAGCCCCCGGATTATTACCAAAGCGAGTTTAAAACACGCTCTAGAGCGTGTTTGAAAATTCATTCCTGCCATCTGCACGCCCCACTTTGCGGCATATTTGCCCCGAATTCAGGTTACGTAGCCCGCTACGCGCCCTTCATCCGGGACAAATCTCCCACAAACTGTGACGCACAGCTGCCAGAAAGCAATTTTAAAACACGCTCTAGGGTAAAATTAAGAAAAGAATCAGGAGGAAATTTATGACTTCAAGAGAAAGAATCAGGGCCGTTTTGAATCATCAGAAGCCCGATGTACTGCCAATTGATTTTGGCGGGCACCGTTCCAGCGGCATTAGTGCTATCGCATATAATAGGTTAAAAAAATATTTGGGATATCCACAGGAGACTACAAAGCTTTATGACGTAATGCAGCAGCTTGCCATACCCGAAGATTTTATATTAGAAAGGATGGGAGGGGACGTAGTACAGGTTAAAAGGCTTATGTCTGCATTTCAAATAAAGGGCGACCGTTACAAAATATCCGAATTACCGGACAAAAGCCCCTGCATGGTCCCCTATGACCTGAATCCCGTAGTCAATAAAAAAGGAGATTTCGAGATCCATGACATCAATACCGGAGAACTGCTGGCTGTACGTCCGAAGGATGGGACACTGTATGATTCGGTGAGATATTACCTGGAGGATGTAGAGACACTGGAAGAATTACAGGAGCAGCTGGTATTGCCTGAAGTGACCGAAGAAGAATTGGCATTTATCGAGGTTCAGGCGAGAGAATTGTATTACAATACCGATAAAGCGCTGCTTATGCATGCAGGATGCAGTGTATTCGAGCAGGGGCAGCAGGATTTTGGGTATGAGAACTGGGCTTGCCATCTTTTACTGGAAAAGGAAATGGTGCATGAGTGGGCAGAGAAGATGACGGATGCCTATGTGGTTAATCTGCAGAAAATGCTGGACAGGGTGGGCGAATACCTGGACGTGCTTATTTTTGGCGGGGATGATTTGGGAAACCAGATTCAGCCTCAGTTGTCACCGGAGCTGTACCGTGAAATGATAAAGCCATACCATAAAAAGATCTTCCGGTTTGTCCGGGATAATTATCCGGGGGTTAAGGTAGCGCTGCATAGCTGCGGATCTATTTATGATCTGATTCCGGATCTGATTGAGGCAGGGGTACAGGTGCTGAATCCGGTTCAGATCTCTGCAAGGGGTATGGACCCTGTGAGACTGAAAAGAGAGTTTGGAAAAGATCTGGTATTCTGGGGAGGTGGAGCAGACATGCAGCAGTTTGTGGCTGGCACATCCAGGACAGAGGATATTTACCGCCATAGCAGCGAATTAATTGAAATATTTAATAAAGATGGAGGGTTTATTTTTAATCAGTGCCACAATATTTTGGATGAGGTATCGCCGGAGAAGATTCTGGCTATTTATCAGGCGGCATTGGATTATCGGAAGTAGAAAAGAATGAAATAATATAAAGCTGTAGGTCAAAAGTAATTGATCTATGGCTTTTTATTTTGCAGTTATAAAAGGATACAACTTAGACTATAATTTCCGCAACTTAGAAAAACCAGGTTGAAATAAAAAATGCCAGTGTGTATAGTGGGAATAGATCAAAGAGAGATTTGCGGCAGGAGGTGGAAGGGTGAAGATACATGTCAGGGAGGACAGCAGTTTAAGTGATATGGAGATTACAATTAATTGTCCAAGTGCAAATGAAAAAATAGATAAAATTATTGCCGTGTTACAAATGATGGATCATAAAATTACCGGTATCAAAGATAAACAAACCTATATTTTGGATACTTCCGGAATTTTATATATTGATACCGTAGATAAAAAGACCTTTTTTTATACGGAGTCAGCAGTCTATGAGACACCGATGAAATTATATGAACTGGAAGAACAGCTTGCGGACATGGATTTTTTCCGCGCTGGGAAATCCTGTATTATAAATTTTAATCAGATTAAATCGCTGCGCCCGGATATTGATGGAAGAATTCTGGTTACTATGAATAACGGAGAAAAAGTATTTGTTTCCAGACAGTATGCAGGGACAATCAGAGAGAAGTTGGGGGTGAAATAAATGAGTGATAAAATTCTTTCAAAATACAAATTTGCTGCTCAGGTAATGATCATATTTGCGGTGGAAATCCTGGTTATTGCGATTGCAGGTGCTTTGTGGGGAGAAGAGTCAATGGATTTTTCAAATCTGTATCAGCTGGGGGGCAAAGGGATTGCGAACACCACAATTTTACAGCTTTTTATGTGTTCCATTGTACTTAATCTGGTGCAGAGTATCAGTATGTCTGCTAAAATATTTCAAAATGTCATGATGCTTTGGCGTACGGTAATAATGGTTGTGCTGAGTGTGCTTGTGATTTTGATTTTTGTTATCTGCTTTGGGTGGTTTCCTTTGGATTTCTGGCCGGCTTGGGTAGGCTTTTTCATTTCTTTTGGTCTCTGCTTCCTTGGCAGTACCATACTTATGGTTATTAAGACGAAGCTGGAACAAAAGAAATACGACAGACTGCTAAAAGTTTATAAAGAGAAAAAGAAAGAAAATTAGAAGAAGGGCAGATAAGGTTGAAAGAAAATTAAGATATAGAAAGGATGCCACGGTGTGATTCTTTCAACCTGTTTTATTGTGGCAGTATTGCAGGCAAGCCTGCAATATGCAATGGGTATAAGGTTGAAAGAAAATTATGATATAGAAAGGATGCCACGGTGTGATTCTTTCAACCTGTTTAATTGTGGCAGTATTGCAGGCAAGCCTGTAATATGCAATGGGTATAAATATGGGAGAGATTGTAATTCGAGATATATCGAAATCGTTCAATGAGAAATGTGTTTTGAATAATGTGAATTTAAAGATAGAAGAAGGAGAAGTGTTCGGTCTTTTGGGACCGTCAGGCGCAGGAAAAACTACATTAATTAAAATTTTAACCGGACAGTTAAAGCCGGATCTGGGGGAAGGGACCATTTTTGGAAAGTCCTGCGTACAGCTGGACAGAGAAGATTATAAGATGATCGGTATGGTTCTGGATAACAGCGGATTGTATGAACGGTTGAGCTGTTATGATAATATGTTGTTGCCGGCACGGATATACGGAGTAGAAAAAAAGAGAATTGGTGTACTGTTAAAACGTGTGGGGCTGGAAGATGCGGAGAAAAAAGCTGTGGAAAAATTGTCAAAGGGAATGCGGCAGAGGCTGGTACTGGCAAGAGCGATGCTTCATCAGCCAAAACTATTATTTTTGGATGAACCTACAAGCGGTCTGGACCCGTCGGTGACACAGACAATTCATGAGCTTTTGCAGGAACTGAAAAAGGAGGGGACAACGATATTCCTCACTACCCATAATATGGAGGAGGCTTACAAGCTCTGTGACCACGTAGCCCTGTTAAATGACGGTGGAATCGTAGAATACGGGGTACCGGAAGAACTTTGCAGAAAATACAATACCCAGAATATCATCACAATTCTGTGTAAAGATAAATCGATTGTAAAACTGAAAAATACAAGGGAAAATGCGGACAGAATTATGGAATATTTTCAGGGGGAATGCGTGGAATCTATTCATTCTTCAGAACCGGATCTGGAAACGGTATTTATGGAATTAACCGGAAGGAGGCTGCTATGAGTATACATGCAAGAGTATTACAGGCACTGTTTAGCAAACAGATAAAAGACACGGCACATAATATGCAGGTGCTGATATTATTTTTTACATTTCCGGTGATTGCAATGGTTATGACCCAGAGCATGGGAAAACAGATGGGGAATAGCGCATTTTTTATATCAATTTTTGGTGTTATGCATGGGATATTCACACCCATCGTAGCAACTTCTTCTATGATGGCGGAAGAAAAGGAAAAAAATACACTGAGAATGCTGCTAATGTCCAACGTTAACCCAATAGAGTATCTGATTAGTACCGGTGGATTTGTGTTTCTCTGTACTATGGTTACCGGTGTGCTCTTTTTACCACTGGGAGGATATTCAGTGGCTGAAATGGTAAAATTTATGGCGGCATTGGGAATAGGAAGCATTTTATCAGTTGTTTTAGGCATGGCGATCGGTGCATATGCCAAAAATATGACGTCGGCAAACGGTCTCGCACTGCCCTTTGGGATGATCTTTGCTTTTTTACCTATGCTTGCAAAGTTTAATGACAAGATAGGACAGATTGCAAAATTTACTTATGGACATCAAATCAGCAGTTTTGTGGAAAAAATGGAAGGGATCAGCTGGGAAGGTGTACTGGTGATAGTGGTAAATTTTGCAATAATGCTTGTTGGATTTGTAATTGTGTTCCGCAGAAACCGGTTAGATGGATAAGCTGTATAAAAGCCTGGACGGTAAATAATCCAGGCTTTTACTATCCCCGGCAGGTTGACGCATCCCCTATAAAATAGTACAGTATATAAAAATACTGTTAACTACTTATGAAATGAGGGATGATTATGATAATCAGTGCAAGCAGAAGAACCGATATTCCATCGTATTATACCGATTGGTTTTTAAACCGGATCCAAGAAAAACAGGTCTGGGTCAGGAATCCCATGAATGCCCACCAGATCAGCCGGATTGATTTATCTCCGGAAGTAGTGGACGGCATTGTTTTCTGGACCAAAAATCCAAGACCAATGCTGAAAAGGCTGAATGAACTGAAAGAATATGCTTATTATTTTCAATATACGTTAAACCCCTACGGAAGGGAAATAGAAGAACACCTTCCACTTCTTAAGGATCGGATGAATAGCTTTCAGTGCCTATCGGACATGATCGGAAAGGAGCGTGTAATCTGGCGTTATGATCCGGTTATACTAAATGATACTTATACGGTGCAGTACCATGTAAAGGAATTTTCCAGTATGGCTGAAATGCTTGCTCCCTATACAAATAAATGTGTCTTCAGCTATTTGGATTTCTACACAAAAATGAAAAACAGGATGAAGCAGATGGGGATCCGGCCGGCAGTAAGAGAAGAAAAAGAATATCTGGCAGAAGCATTTTCAAAGGCGGCATCCCGCTATGGAATTGCTTTGGAAACATGTGCAGAAGATATCGATCTTCATAAATTCGGTATTGCTCACGGAAGATGCATTGATGACAGACTGCTGTCAGAGATCATAGACTGTCCCCTGAAGGTGGAAAAGGATAAGAACCAGAGGCTGGAATGTGGATGTGCGGCCAGCATTGATATCGGATTATATAATACCTGTAAAAATGGCTGCGTATATTGTTATGCTAATTTAAACCACGAACTTACTTTAGAAAATAATGCAAAGTATGATAGGGATTCGCCCTTGCTCTGCAGTAAACTGGGGGATAAAGATATTGTAAAGGACCGAAATGTAAAAAGTTTGAAGGAAAGACAGTTAAGCTTGTTCTCACGTGAATCGATAATCCTGTCCTAGAGAAAAAAGTGCTTGACATTGACGCAGCGTAAAGGTTTAACATGGATTTATCAGGAGGTGGATAGAAAATGGAATATAGCATTCAGAAACTGGCTAAACTGGCGGGAATCACTACCCGGACACTGCGCTATTATGATGGAATTGGTCTGCTGCATCCGGCATATGTGAATGAATCCGGATATCGCATATATGGAGAAAAGGAAGTGGACGCACTTCAGCAGATCCTGTTTTTTCGAGATATGGGAATGGAACTGTCCAAAATAAAAGCGATCACTGCAGATGTTTCATTTAACCGGGTGAATATTTTGAGGGAACATCTGGATGTTTTAAAACAACGTCAGCAGCAAATTGATCTCCTGATTAAAAATGTTACTAAAACAATTGAAAAGGAAGAAGGGAATAGAAGCATGACTGACAGAGAAAAATTTGAAGGCTTAAAAAAAGAAATGATACAGGAAAATGAAAAACGGTATGGTGAAGAGATCAGAAAAGCCTATGGAACAGAAGCAGTGGATAAGAGTAATGCCAAACTGATGAATCTGACCATGGAAGAATATGAAAAAATGCAGATGACAGGAAAAGAAATAAACTGTCTGCTGGAGGAAGCGGTTCAGAAGAAGGAAAATCCTTGGGGAGAACTGGGACAAAAAATTGCCGGACTTCACAAAGAATGGTTGTCATACACCTGGAGCCATTATACACCGGAGGCCCATAACGGAGTAGCTGAAATGTATGTGGCGGATGAGCGTTTTACGGATTATTATGACCAGAATGTAAAGGGATGTGCCCGTTTCTTAAGAGACGCAGTTCAGGCAATGAACCAAAGTAAAAAATAGTATGAAAACAAAGTAAAATTCTATTGAAATTCTCACATAAACCAGATAGAATATTCAGTGCGTACAAATGATCATGTACCGTATTGGAGAAGAGAAAATGGTTGAAAATAATCTAGAAAAAGATAGTATTAGAAAACTTGTACTGCGCCTTGGAATTCCTTCCATGCTGGCGCAGTTTATTAATGTGTTATACAGCGTGGTAGACCGTATGTATATTGGGAATATTGATCAGATTGGAGAGATTGCCCTGGCGGGAGTCGGCATCTGCGGGCCGATCGTGGCACTTTTGTCCGCATTTGGGTCATTTGTGGGAGTGGGCGGCTCCCCCCTTATGAGTATCCGCATGGGAGAAAAGGATGAAAAATCAGCAAAACAGATTCTGGCAAACAGCTTTTTACTGCTGCTAGTGGTATCGGTGGCACTGACGATCATATTGTTGCCCCTCAAAGAAAATCTGCTGCTGTGGTTCGGTGCCAGTGAGCAAAGTTTTCCCTATGCAAATGATTATTTTACCATCTATTTACTTGGTACCGTATTTGCGCTGATGTCCATCGGTATGAATCAGTTTATCATCTGTCAGGGATATGCAAAAGTCGGGATGATGTCCGTGATGATCGGTGCAGTTATGAATCTGGTATTAGATCCTGTATTTATCTTCGTTTTTGGTATGGGAGTAAAGGGTGCGGCAATTGCTACGGTCATTTCCCAGATGGTATCCTGCGGTTTCGTACTTAAATTTTTGTTTGGGAAAAAAGTTCCCATAGCAATCAGTTTTGGAGGATACAGTCTTGGGATTATAAGGAAGATTGCCTTTTTAGGACTAACACCATTTATCATTATTGTTATGGACAACGTTCTGCTGATCGCCCTGAATACCGTTTTGCAAAAGTACGGCGGTCCGGACAGGGGAGATATGCTGATTACCTGTGCAACAATCGTACAGAGCTTTATGCTTATGGTAACGATGCCGCTTGGAGGAATCACGGCCGGAACCCAGACGATACTTGGATATAATTATGGAGCACGCAAATCGGACCGAGTTTTGGAAGCGGAGAAGTGGATTGTTATTTTATGCCTGATCTTTACTACTATCATGTTTGTGACGGCTCAGAATTTTGCCAGACCTTTTGTAGGGATATTTACCCAAAACGAAACATACATTCAGTTTGCAGCAAGAGCCATCCGGGTATATACTTTAGGTATCATACCACTAGCAATTCAGTACACCTTTGTGGATGGATTTACCGGTATGGGCATTGCAAAAATGGCACTACCATTGTCTACCTTCAGAAAGGTTGTGTATCTTGGCGCAGTATTCCTGCTTCCCCTGATATATGAAATCGACCAGGTGTTTCTGGCAGAGCCTGTTGCAGACGTGATTAGTGCGGTGGTTACGGGAACCTGCTATTTTGCAATGATAAAGAAAATTTTACATAGGCGGGAAACTAATGTATAAAAAGGCATCAGAATGTATGGGAGGTGTGTGGGATGTGGGTTTTATTTGCTTTTGGATCAGCACTTTTTGCAGGCATAACGGCAGTTCTGGCAAAACTTGGAATTGAGAAGACAGATTCATACCTGGTAACTGCACTTAGAACGGTAATTGTAGTGATCTTTGCATGGCTCATGGTTTTTGTGGCGGGATCTTTTCATACAATTGGAGAGATCGGCAGAAAAACTTTTGTGTTTTTAATCCTTTCCGGAATGGCTACCGGTGCGTCCTGGATATGCTATTTTAAGGCGCTGCAGCTGGGAGATGTAAATAAGGTAGTACCTATTGATAAATCAAGTACAATACTGACAATGCTTTTTGCATTTCTGTTTTTAAAAGAGGGGCTTGGCGGTATCAAGGTGCTTGCAATGGGCCTGATCGGAACGGGCACTTATCTGATGATTGAGAAGAAACATAAGGATCATGGGCTGCCCCGTGCTAAAACCCAAAAAGGCAGGGGCTGGCTGATATATGCTCTTCTCTCAGCAGTATTTGCAAGTCTTACGGCGATACTTGGCAAAATTGGGATAACTGGTGTAGAATCCAATCTGGGAACAGCAATCCGCACTATGGTTGTATTAATCATGGCATGGATCATAGTTTTCGGACTGCACAAACAAAAAGAAATAAAAGACATAGATAGACGATCCTGGATATTCATTTTTTTATCCGGGCTTACAACAGGACTGTCCTGGCTTTGTTACTATCGGGCATTGCAGGACGGACCGGCAGGCGTTGTAGTGCCCATCGATAAACTGAGTATTTTAGTGACCGTCTTTTTTGCTTACTTTGTTTTAAAGGAAAAATTAAAGAAAAGGGCTGTGACAGGACTGATTTTGATTGTACTTGGTACACTTGCTTTACTTATCTAGAAAAATGGATTAAAATATGGGTAGAATCAGAAATAAATCAGCAAGGAGAATTAGTGTGAACGGTGGAAAAGGCGGAAACAGCAAGACATACCGACAGTTAAACAGGGGACTGATGTTAAAGCTGGTTGCTACGGGAGTCTGTACTTCCAGGGCAGAGCTTGCAAGAAGAACAGGTCTTACGAAAATGGCAGTTACAAATATTGTATCGGAAATGCTGGAACAGCATTTGATTGAGGAAACCAGTGTTGTGCAGAATGAGGAAGTCGGAAGGAATCCGATCCGCTTGAAAATATCCGGACAATGCCCGAAAATCATTGGCGTACTGGTATTCAGAAGCCGTCTGGAAGTTGTTATGTGTGACTTTAGTTTAAATATCATCAGGCGGGAGACCAGAGTCATGAAGGAAGCCTGTGTGACCAACAGCGATGGGCTGATGGAACAGTTATATGAGATGATTGACAGGCTGAGGAAGAAAGAGAGGAACATACTGGGAATCGGCGTGGCATCCATTGGTCCGGTAGATGTGAAAAAGGGAATGATCCTGGAACCCCTCTATTTTTGGGATATTAAAAATATCCCCATTGTGGAACTATTGACAGAGCGGTATCATCTCCCTGTCTTTTTAAACCATGACAATCAAAGCGGAGCACTTGCAGAGCTGTTATATGGATATGGAAATGAGTATAAGGATTTCCTGTTTCTGGGTCTGGGACGGGGAATCGGATGCGGGATGGTCATGAACGGAGATTTGTATGAAAACCAGAGCGGACTTCCGTCTGAAGTGGGACATACCAGCATTGATTACCAGGGGGAGCAATGTACCTGTGGAAATAAAGGATGTCTGGAATTATATGCAACCACTCCGGTAGTGGAAGAACGTCTGCAGAGAGAAACAAACAACAATTACCGTTTTACCCGGTTTTGCAGGGAAAGCAATGATCCGGCGGTGGAAGAAGTATTCGCCGATGTGATGAAGAAACTGGCCGCAGCGTTGGTAAATTATGTAAATATTTTAAATCCGGGTCTGATTCTTCTGGGGCATGATGGGATTTATCTGCCTGGGAATGCCATTGCAGTCCTGAAAGAGGAAGTAAACAGCCGCAGATTTTTTCACAATGCGCAGGAAATTGAAATCAAAAAAACACAGTTTGGGGCAGATGCGCAATTGCTGGGAGGAGCATGCCAGGTATTGCAGCAGGCATTTTTAGGAAAACTGCTATTTTAAAAAATATTTTTTTAGTTGAAATGTATATTGACTTTACTATTTTAATTAATTATAATAAATGTAATTAGTAAAGGCGATTTACATATATAATATTACTATAAATAACCTTAAAACAATTGGAGGTAAAAAAATGGATGTTATTTGTGTTGGAGAAATGTTAATAGACTTTATTCCGGGAAACGAGCCGTTTAGTTATATCAGAAAGGCTGGCGGAGCGCCGGCAAACGTTGCTATTGCAATCGGGAAAAATGGTTTAAAGGCCGGATTCTGCGGCAAAATGGGAAATGACGATTTTGGACGTTTTCTGGTAGATACTTTAAAAGAAAATAATGTGGAAGTTTTATGTGAAGAGTTGACAAAGGATGCCGTTACGACTATGGCATTTGTAACTCTGGCGGAAGATGGAGACCGCTCCTTTACATTTGCAAGAAAGCCGGGGGCAGATACCCTGCTTACGATAGATGATGTTAAGAACGCAAATATAGAAGACAGCAAAATGGTACATGCAGGTTCCTGTTCCCTGTCCCAGGGAACCGCAGTGGACGCTACCGTCTATGCAATGAAAGCGGCTCATGAGAACAACAAGCTGGTAAGCTTTGATGTAAATTACCGCAATGTAATGTGGGATGATGATATTGATGCATGTGCGGCTAAAGTTCGGGAAGTACTGCCTTATGTGGATCTGCTCAAGATTTCGGAAGAAGAAGTAGATATGATGGGCGGTGAAGAAAATATTCTGGCGCTTATGAAGGAAAATGGAATTACGGTTGTAATTGAGACATTAGGTGCAAAGGGGGCAAAATGCTTCTTTGGCGGTGAAGTACGCGAGATTCCCGGCAGAAAAGCGAAAGCAGTAGATGCTACCGGCGCCGGCGATGCATTCTGGGGCGGATTTTTATCCAGTATCCTGATACAGGGTGCGGAGAAAAAAGAGGATATTGCCTTAGAGAATATTTTAAAAGCAATGGAATATGGAAATGTTGCAGGATGGATCTGCGTACAGACTAAGGGGGCAATTGATTCCCTTCCTACAAGAGCTCAGATTGAGGAATATTTGTAATATTAAAATGATCTGTTAGAGGGGTTTGACACATTTGGTAACAAAATAAATAGCGGAAATGATCCGCGGATAAGTATAAGGAGAAGGCAGAATATGAAACGATCAAAAATCAATGCAGTTATTAAAGACATGGAAGCATTAATCAAAGAACATGGTTTTGAAGTCCCGCCATTTTGCAAATGGACAGCAGAAGAATGGAAAGATAAAGGAGCGGAATACGATGAAATCCGCGACAATATGCTGGGATGGGATATTACAGATTACGGACTCGGAAAATTTGATGAAGTAGGCTTTGCTTTAATCACTATCCGTAACGGTAATTTAAAAAATGATAAGTATACGAAAACCTACGCAGAAAAGCTTCTGATGGTAAATGAAGGCCAGATGGCTCCTATGCATTTCCACTGGAATAAGATGGAAGATATTATCAACCGCGGCGGCGGAAATGTCCTGATCCGTGTTTATAATTCAACGGAAGACGGAGCATTTGCAGATACGGATGTTACAGTCAACTGCGATGGAAGAGAATTTAAAGTACCTGCCGGAACCCAGGTTCGCCTGACTCCGGGAGAAAGTATTACCATTTATCCATATATGTATCATGATTTCAATGTAGAAGAAGGAACAGGCGCCGTGCTGCTGGGAGAAGTATCTATGTGCAACGATGATGAAAATGACAATCGTTTCTACGATCCGATTGGCAGATTCCCAACAATCGACGAAGATGAACCTGCCTACAGATTACTTTGTACGGAATATCCAAAGGCATAGAGCCAGCAAGTCAAAATATAATAAATTTTATAATAGATTTTATAATAAATATATAGGAAAATAAAGTAGAGAATAAAGTAGAGAATAAGGTATACGGATATAGTAAAAAAGGTATTGTACGTTTAAATAAAATGCAATACCTTTTTTTACTATATCCGTATTTATTTTGCTGTAGTGAATCTTTTTAATAAGCCATGCAACAGAAGAGGAAAATTTATACACTTATTTATAAAACAAAAGTTTTGTATTTTAAATACAAATTCAAACAAGGGGGAAGAAAAATGAAAAAGAATTGTAAGAAGATCGTTCGTATGGCGGTGTGGGCATTCGTATTGGTAATTGGCATCGGATTATGGATGAATGGATGTGAAAAAAAGCAGGAAGAGGTTAAAAAGGAAAGAATAGGGGTGATTGCTCAGATTATGCCGGGATATGAGCCGGGAAAAGGTGATCCGGATCAGGAACCACAGACCGTGCTGGGGATTTTACCGGAAGAGAAAGAAGACGAAGATGATGATGACCTGGAGGCGGTCCCTCGTGAACCGGCAAAGATACGAGGCATGTATTTGCAGCTTAGTGAAAGTGCTTATTATTTTGCAGATGTAGAAAGTAATTCCTTATTTAGTCTGGTCATGACAGATGAGAATGAAATCCATAACCTGAATGGGGAACAGATTTCTTTTGAGGAACTTAAGACAGGGAATATTGTAGATATCTATTATACAGGAGGTATGATGGAATCTTATCCCATGGTTTGCGACAGGGTTATAAAAATGCAGGTCGTAAAGAAAGGCAGTGAGGCAGACGCTGCTGCCAATCTGGAACAGGCAAAGAATTTTTATTGTGAGCCGGATCCAAATGAGAAGCCGGGGCTGCAGATTCAATACATTCCGGCGGAGGGAATGGAAGCCTCTTCCAATATTTCCTACAGGGCTTATGAGTGGACGGTTACCAATGAAGATGGAACGGAAAATGTTGAAAAAGCAGATAGTAAACCGGCAATTCAATATGAGAATCTGGAAGAAGTCGAAATTTCCGTAGATACCCAGGAACTAAAACTTGTTTTCAGTAAAGACCCGGAGGAAATAATTGTCCAAAGATGGAAGGCAGAAGACAGAGGACAGGACCAGGCTAAACCCGGTGAGCCGGTATTGGCCACAAGAAGAGACAAAATATGGATGATCCCAAAAGGAGAAGTCGGGTATGTGTATGAAGTCACCGGAAAGTGGGGAGAAGATTTTGTCGTATATGGATTTTTAATCAGGAGGCGCTAATAAATGCAGTGCCTTGAAATTCACCATGGTGTGTCTTAAAATTCATTCCCGCCATCTGCACACCCCACTTTGCGGCATATTTGCCATGAATACAGGTTAAGCAATTTTCAGATAAGCTCTGGTCCGCCCCCTTCTCTTTCCGAGATAGCATTCGTTGATACAAAGCTGGTTTTCTCAGCATGATGCACCCCCGGGGTTGTGGCATGCCGGACGCGATTGACGTAAAGCAACTGATCTTGAGAACGGAATTTGTTTTTCATTCTCTAACCAGAAAAAGGAGCAAACTTCCATCTTCTTTTACGCAAACAGCCCAAACATACTGAGCATCATCCAATAAAGAACAGCCTGTCACAGCCCAGGGGTTCCAACCGGCTGAGAAAACCAGCTTTGTATCAACGAATGCTACCTCGGAAAGATGGGTGTGGGAAACTGGTATGGGCGGAGGAAGCGTAGAGCAGAGCTGAGTATTTACTTACCTTTCCGAAGTGTTTTTTGGCGGATAGTATTCGACTGGCTCCCATCGGATACTAAGCGGGCAGTGAGCTGCGAAATACATCAGGATTTCGGAGCGAATGCCCGCGTGCTGCCAAAAAGCGCTTCGAAAAGGTTAGAAAATACCAGTTCTGCGGCCAGCTGACGGAGCCCATGCCAGTTTCCCACACCCATCTTTCCGTACACTACCTACATCTACAAAGCGTCATTCCTCAGCTAAACCCAAATTTAAGATAAAATTATTCGCTGTAGCTCTAAAGTAAAAATTTAGGATATAATTTGACGCTCTCGAAATCCTATGATAAACTAATTAAATATGGTAACAAATGAAACCTTGATACGATATCCAGGGAGCTTGTATGACAGGCTGAGAGGAAGTTATGAACTTCGACCGGTGACCTGATTTTAGGAAACAGTATCAGGGACAAGTCTTGCATCTTCCTGCAGGACTTCTTTTATTTTGCAGGATTATTTGCAGATGTATCATGGATTCTATGATTCATGTGGTTAATATAAGAAGAAATAAGGAGATACCGATTATGAAAGTTAGTGGAAGAGATCTGAAACTGTATGCAGTAACAGACCGTAAATGGGTGGGAGAGCAGTCGCTGGAAGAACAGATAGAGGAAGCGCTGGCTGCCGGGGTTACTTTTTTACAGCTCAGGGAAAAACATATGGAAAAGGACGAACTTCTGGAAGAAGCGAAGCGCATAGGTGAGATTGCAAAGCGTCATCAGGTGCCTTTTTTAATTGACGATGATGTTGAAATGGCAATTGCCTGCGGTGCAGACGGTGTACATATCGGACAAAAAGACATGCCGCCCAAAAGAGCAAGAGAACTTCTGGGAGAAGATAAAATACTGGGGGTCACCGCCAGAACATTAGAACAGGCGAAAAGCGCATGGGAGCAGGGCGCGGATTATCTTGGAGTAGGGGCTGCATTTCCCACATCTACCAAAGACGATACGGAAGTGATTACAAAAGAGACAATCCGGGAGATCTGTGAAGCAGTGCCGATTCCGGTTGTGGTGATCGGCGGCATTACAAAAGAGAAGATCAGGGAACTTCGGAACTGTAAAGCTGCCGGAGTCGCTGTGGTATCAGCGATATTTGCAAGCGAGGACATTACCGGGGCGGTGAAAAGTCTGAAAAAAGAGGTGGAAGAAAATCTATGGGCAGATTAGGAGAAATCGAAGGAGCTATTTTTGATATGGATGGAACACTACTGGATTCCATGGCCATGTGGGAAAATATGGGCAGTATTTATGTGAAAAAGAAAGGGAAAGTACCTGCTCCGGATCTGGATGAAGTTATAAAAGATATGAGCTTTGAGGAATCAGCCCGATATATAAAGGAGCAATATCAGTTCCGGGAAGATATTAAGACAATGATGGATGAAGTGAATCAAATGGTGCAGGAGAATTATCAGGGGAAAATTCAGGGGAAGCCATTTGTAAAAGAGTTTTTGGAGAGCCTGAGAAAAAAGGGGGTTCCCATGTGTGTAGCAACGGCGACGGATGAGCCGTTGGTGAAAACTTGTCTGAAACGATTAGATCTTCTGAAATATTTTAAGGAAATATTTACCTGCAGAAAAGTAGGGGCGGGGAAAGAACGGCCTGATATCTATGAAGCGGCGCTCTCAGAACTGGGAACGAGTAAGGAAAAGACGTTTGTTTTTGAAGACGTACTTCATGCAGTTAAGACTGCAAAACAGGCGGGATTTCCGGTGGCGGCTCTCTATGATGAAAGTTCCAAAAAGGATTGGGAAGAGATTACAGGGCTGGCAGATATTTCAGCAGTATCTATGGGAGAATTTATTTCAGGATGACCTGGAGCGTGTCTTAGAATTCATTCCCGCCATCTGCACGCCCCACTTTGCGGCATATTTGCCCCGAATTCAGGTTACGTAGCCCGCTATGTGCCCTTCATCCGGGAAAAATCTCCCACAAACTGTGACGCGCAGCTGTCAGAAAGCAATTTTCAGACACGCTCTGGAGAATATGGACCCGGGTTTCCCAAGGAGACAGGAAATCTGGAAGTGGGCAGTGCAGCAATGAAAATATATAATGGACAGAGGACAACAAAATGAAGAAAATACTTACAATAGCAGGTTCGGACTGCAGTGGCGGAGCGGGGATACAGGCAGATATTAAAACAATCACAGTACATGGAATGTATGCCATGAGCGCTGTTACAGCGTTGACGGCACAAAATACGATGGGGGTATTTGGAATAGAAAAATGTACACCCCAATTTTTGGAACAGCAGCTGGACTGCATATTCAGGGATATTTTTCCGGATGCGGTTAAAATCGGAATGATTCCGGATGCCGGACTGATTCATTCTGCAGCAGGAAAACTTGCGGAATATGGAGCATTTCGTATTGTTCTGGATCCGGTTATGGTCTCAACCAGCGGCAGAACGTTATTAGAAAAAGAGGCAAGAGATGCGTTCATGAAAAAATTATTGCCGCTGGCTGCTCTGGTTACACCGAATATACCGGAAGCAGAAGTGATGAGTCAGATGAAAATAGAAAGTCCAGGCGATATGGAGACAGCAGCCAGGGTGATCTCCGGTTTCTATGATGGTGCCGTGCTGATTAAGGGTGGGCATCAAAAAGAGACTGCCAATGACCTTTTGTATGAAAATGGAAAAGCAACCTGGTTTTACGAAAAGCATATGGATAATCCGAACACCCATGGAACTGGCTGTACTCTGTCATCTGCAATTGCCTGCCAGCTGGCAAAAGGATATAATATGGAAGGCAGCCTGAGGCGCGCGAAGGAGTATCTATCCGGGGCTATCCGGGCAAATCTGGATTTGGGACAGGGCGCAGGACCTTTGAACCACTGTTACCGTATTTAATAATTAATGCATGATATAGCAAGTGGAATCACGTTCAACGAAGGCAGGGCGCATTTCAATCCGGCTGATGGGAACACCTTTGATCAGGCTATCCACAAGAATAAATGCACTTTTACCAAGATCTACCCGGTTTTGGCGGACCGTAGTCAATGCCGGGGTCAGATATCTGGCCAGGGGAAGGTCATCATATCCGGTAACACTGATGTCCTCGGGAACCTTTTTCCCCATATTATAAAGTTGTTTAATTACGCCGGATGCAATAAAATCGCTGGCGCAGATAATCGCAGTTGCTCCTTTTTCCAGAAAATGAGGTACATATAAGGGAGCGCAGTCTACATGGTAATCACCATAAGCAATCAGGTCTAAATCAAGATCTATTTTATTTACCCACAGAAAATGTTTGTACGCATTCAGACGGCGTTCCGTAATCATAGAATCCTGGTTACCGCAGAGCATGGCGATCCGTTTGTGCCCTTTTGCGGCGAGATGGTTAACCACACCTTTCATGCCTTCAAAATTATCGGTACCTACATATCCGACCCAGGGATTGTCTTCAATGTAATTATCTAAAAGCGCCGTAGGAACTTTGGTATGGTTCAGCTGTTTCAAATAGTCATCGTGAAGGCGGAAACCAAGAAGAAATGCTCCTGAATAGCCATTTTTTAACATAAAGGTATCATATTTCTCACGTGTCTGCATAGAAAGGTTGGTGGGAACAATCGTAACCTCATAGTCGTTGCGGACTGCAGCCTGTTCAAAGCCGGAGATAATTTCATAACCAAACTGGTCTACATTTTCATAGTTCATATCTTCAACCATAATGCAGATTTTGCGCATTACTTTGCCCTGCAGGGATTTTGGTTTATATCCCAGTTCCACCGCGGCGTCCAGTACGGACTGACGCATTTTTTCACTAATGTCGCTTGCACCGTTCAGGCCTTTGGAAACGGTGGCGGGTGAGATGCCTAATTTTTTTGCTATATCTTTAATTGTCGCCATAAGATTTCCTCCGAGTAACGAACTTTCTGGCAGTTCGAAAATTATATTGACAATATACCATAAAAATGATAATATGGCAATGAAAAGTTTCGAAAAGTTTCGAAAAAAAATAATATGAAAATTACGAGAGCCATTTATGAATCAGGAGGTAATAGAATGTTAGAAAAAGAATTAAACGGATACCTGGAAGAAAAATTTCAAAAGACAATTGCAGAATGCTCTGATGAAGAAATTTATCTTGGACTCTTACAACTTACGAAGAATCACATAAAAAAATCAGGTAAAAACAGTGGGGAAAAGAAACTGTATTATATATCAGCAGAATTTTTAATTGGAAAGCTTTTATCCAATAACCTGATTAATCTGGGGTTGTATGACCAGGTAAAAGAGATTCTTTGCAAAAATAAAAAAGATCTGACACAGATAGAAGAAGCAGAACTGGAACCTTCCCTTGGAAATGGCGGACTGGGCAGACTGGCTGCCTGCTTTTTAGACTCGATTGCAACCCTTGGCTTAAATGGCGATGGAATCGGACTGAATTACCATTATGGACTGTTCCGCCAGATTTTTGAAAATAATAAGCAAAAAGAATTGACAAATCCCTGGATTACAGAGCAAAGCTGGCTGACAAAGACAGATACGCATTTTGAAGTTCCGTTCAAAGGATTTAAGCTGATTTCCAGCCTTTATGATATTGACGTAACCGGATATCATAACCACGCTAATAAACTGCATTTATTTGATATCGACATAGTGGATGAATCCATTGTAGAAGAGGGGATTCATTTTGATAAAAATGATATCCTTCACAATCTGACGTTGTTTCTGTATCCGGATGACAGTGATGAAAAGGGACAGCTGCTTCGTATTTACCAGCAGTATTTTATGGTCAGTAATGCAGCACAGCTGATTATCCGGGAATGCAGGGATAATGGCTACAGCCTTCATGATTTATACAAACACGCAGTGGTTCAGATAAATGATACCCATCCTTCTATGGTAATTCCGGAATTGATCCGCCTGTTAATAAAAGAAGGGATCCCAATGGATGAAGCCATCTGCATTGTCAGCAAAACGTGTGCATATACCAACCATACGATTCTGGCTGAGGCTCTGGAAAAATGGCCAAGATACTATCTGGAAAAAGCCGTACCACATCTGCTTCCGATTATAGATGAACTGGACAGAAGAATCAAAGAAAAATATACGGATGAAAAAGTAGCAATTATTGACAAAGACAACCGCATACACATGGCACATATGGATATTCATTATGGTTTCAGCGTAAATGGGGTTGCGGCTCTTCATACACAGATTTTAAAAGAATCTGAATTGAAGCATTTTTATGATATTTATCCTGAAAAATTTAATAATAAGACAAATGGAATTACATTCCGCCGCTGGCTGATGCATTGTAATCCGGAATTGACAGAACTGATTAGCGGACTTATCGGAGAAGGCTTTAAAGAGGATGCGGACTGTCTGAAAGAATTACGCAAATTTGCAGAAGATGAAAAAGTTTTAAAAAGCCTTCTGGAGATTAAAAACAAAGACAAAGCAGCATTAAAGGAGTATCTGAAAGAAACTCAGGGGATAGAAATTGATGAAAATTCCATCTATGATATTCAGATCAAACGTCTGCACGAGTATAAAAGACAGCAGATGAATGCGCTTTATATTATTCACAAATATCTGGAAATAAAGGGAGGAAAACTTCCAAAGAGACCGATTACCATGATCTTTGGTGCAAAAGCTGCTCCGGCATATGTGATAGCAAAAGATATTATTCATCTTATTTTATGCCTTCAGGAAATGATTTCCAGGGATGCCAGTGTTCGACCATACTTAAACGTGGTAATGGTGGAAAACTATAATGTAACCAAAGCGTCTAAACTGATTCCGGCCTGCGATGTATCTGAACAGATATCACTGGCGTCCAAGGAAGCCAGCGGAACCGGAAATATGAAATTCATGTTAAATGGAGCCGTAACCCTTGGTACTGAAGATGGGGCTAATGTGGAAATTCACCAGCTGGTTGGTGATGACAATATTTATATTTTTGGAAAATCAAGTGAAGAAGTCATTGCCCATTACGAGAAAGCCGATTATGTATCAAAAGATCTCTATGATACCGATGCAGCCATCAGAGAAATGGTGGATTTTATTGTGAGCAAAGAGATGATAAAGATTGGCTGTGAAGAAAACTTAAGCAGATTTCATCAGGAATTGATTCATAAAGACTGGTTTATGACACTTCTGGATATCAATGATTATATTGAGACAAAAGATAAAGCGTTTACGGATTATGAAGATAGAATGGCATGGGCTAAAAAGATGCTGGTAAATATCAGCGAAGCAGGCTATTTTTCATCTGACAGGACGATCAGGCAATATAATGAGGAGATCTGGAAATTGTAAAATAGTTTGGACATCACAAAAGTTCATACTTTTTTTACAAAAATAGATACCACATTTTAGAAAATTGTGGTATTATAGAAATTATGATGAAGAAGAAAAATAAATTTACCAAAAGGCTTACTAAGATTGCACTTGTCATAGGAGCAGAAGTTTTGCTGTTCAGTGGCTGCCTGGTGATGATATACGCTCGTGGGACAGGAGAGAGTGAGAATCAGGGAACATATCAGGAAAATGTCACATTAGGAACAAAAGAAACAAATGCAGGAGCAGAAAAACAAAGCAGTCTCCAGGCAGGAACAAATCAGGATAAGAATATTACTTCTCCGGTGAATGAACAGAAGACAGCGGGAACCGCACAGGTTTCTAATAATTATAATACGGTTGCTACAGAAAAGATGATGGAATCAGAAAGCGAAACCGAGACAGACGTTAACGATGATTCCGCTGTATCAGCAGCTAAGACAGAATCGGAAATGCTTTATGTAGAACCGATTAGTCAGCTTCCGGAACTGCCCACAGGCTGTGAGATTACATCACTGACTATGGCACTTAATTATGAAGGCTATGATATTGATAAAGAAGATCTTGCGGACAACTATCTCACCAAGGGAAGACCGGGTGTAAATAGTTATGAAGATGCATTTCTTGGAAATCCAAGAGAAGAAGATTCTTATGGATGCTTTGCACCGGTAATTGTCAGAACAGCTAATAAGTATCTGACAGAACAGAACAGCGCAAAGCGTGCGTATGATGTCAGCGGCACAGAACTGGAAGATTTATTTGATGAGATCCGAGCTGGAAATCCGGTTATTATCTGGGGCTCTATGAATATCGATGTAGATATTGAATATACAGACGAATGGGAAATTGACGGCAAGCTGCTGCGCTGGCCTGGCAATGAACACTGTATGGTATTAAGCGGATTTGACTTAAATAATGAGACCGTCACTGTATGTGATCCGTTACGGGAAGTAGAGACGTATGATTTCGATTCCTTTGAAAGACATTTCAAACAGATGGACAAGATGGCAGTAGTGATTAAATAAAGAAATTGGTAATTGAGGACTATGGAATGTAAGAAGCCTGGCTTTTTATATTCTGTAGTCCTTTTTATATTGTTACATGCTGTTATACATGATAAAATGGAGTCAGATGCTGGCACATGCCAGGAAATTTCAGGTCGGGAGATGACAGACCATGGAGGTACAATTATTAATCGTTGATGATGAGATGCAGATACGAAGAGGGATTGAGTTAGGGATACCCTGGAAGGATTTCGGGATCACCAGAGTGTTGACAGCGGAAGATTCTCCAGGTGCGATTACGATTTTAGAAAGGGAGAAGATTCAGATACTAATTACAGATATACGGATGCCGGGAATGACAGGACTTGATCTGGCTGAATTTTCTAAAAAAATGAATCCGGATATTCACGTTATTATATTAAGCGGATATTCGGAGTTCGATTATGCAAAAAAGGCGATTAATATCGGTGTAGTGGAATATCTGATAAAGCCTATTAAAATCAATGAGCTTACGGGGCTGATACAAAAGATCATGGAAGAAATACAAAGCAGGATACAGGAGGATGCACAACAGAGAAAGGGTATGCTGGAACAGAGGCTTAAAGCATGTTTTGACGGAGCAGGAGAATCGGACGAAAATTATGAAAGACTATTGGAGGAGTATACAGGATGCGAATTAAATAAAAATATCCTCTGTATTGTGTTCGGCTTTGACAGCAGGATTAGCAATGATATTTCCAGAAGCTGTGAATATGCCAGAGAACAGCTTATCAATGAGGAGAAAAACGGGAAGGAAAATACATATTTATTAAGCTGGGGAAAGAAACTGGTATGGTTTACTTTAATGGATATCAGAAGATCCAGGGACCAGGTAATATTTCAGATGGGCAATGTATTACGCAGAATAAATGGAGACCTGCGTAAGACAGACAGTTGTGGAATATCAGGCGGTGCGGCGGGAATTATGCCTTTAAAGAATCTGCATCTGGCTGTAAAAGCCGGAGAGCAGCTACTGAATCACCGGTTATATCTGGGCTGCAGTGTATTAATTGATCAGAAAGATGTAAGAAAAAAGAGTGAGACCATGTTCACTCTGGGGGAGACAGGGCATCTGCGCCTCTGTATTGCAGGTTACCGGTATGCAGGGGCAGAAAAGTATATTAAAAAGCAGTTTCGCAATATGAGTGAATTAAAAATAACATCCTATGATATTGTGAAAGGGACGTGTCTGAATCTCATGCAGATTTTGTTTCATACGCTGAAAAGCAGCGGGCTGGATGTAGAGGCAGTGCTGGAGAAAAACAGACAGAGTATTCTGGTGATACCGGATTTATTGACGTTGGAACAATATCAGGAGTGGATATTAAATTTTTACTACCTGATACTAACCGGTGTTTCAAGCAATAAGGAACAGTCTCTTAATCGAATGGTAATTACAGCATTATCCTACATCACTGTGAATTACAGTGATGAAATCACGGTAGATTCCATTTCTTCCTATGTAAATAAATCAAAAAATTACTTCAGCTATCTTTTTAAAAAGGAGATGGGAATATCTTTTACGGAATATCTGAATAAATATCGGGTAGAAGAAGCAAAAAGGCTGATGGAAACTACGGTAGATTTAAATGCGGAGATAGCCCGGAAAGTGGGTTTTCGGGATGAAAAATATTTCTCTGCAGTATTTAAAAAGCTGGAAGGCTGTTCCGCTACGGAATTTCGAAAGAAAAAGGGAGATTATGAGTAGTTTAATAAGTAAGTTGAAGAATCTGGGAATCAGCCAGAAATTTATATTCAGCCTTATGATATTTTTGGTTATTCCGTTGTTACTCTTATTAATGATTGTGACTTTTCAGCTTCGCAGCAGTCTCAATACTAAGGCATGTGATATCAATCTGGAAATATTAAAGCAGACAAAAGCCGGCCTGGAAAGTTTAATCAGTGATGTGGAAAATTTTTCCCTGAATATTGCGGCAGATGAGCAAATCCAGCAAATCATTACAATGTATGGTGAAAAAGAACAGACAGAGGAATTGGAAAAACTGAGAGCGGACCTTTCTTATCGGATACGGATTGAGATGGAATCTCACAGAAATATTAAAAGTATATCTGTTTTTAAACCCGGAGCAGTGGTTTTGCAGAATGGGGATTATGTTCTGAAGGAAGATGAACAAATGATACCCAGGTTAAGGGAATTAAGTGGATTACCGATGTGGACAACCTTGCATGAGGGAGAAACCATCAGTTATAATGCGCCTTATCAGAAAATGTATCTGCTAAGGGCGATTAATGATATCCGGACTATGGAGGTCATAGCCTATGAACGTATTACCGTAGATGAAGCATATTTCAGGGAACAGTACAGGGGTATTCTCTCAGAAAAAAGCAGGATCTTTATTGTGAACCGGGATGGCAGAATTCTTTCTTCTTCGGAGACCGGCAGTTTGGGCGGAGATTTTAAGGAGCTGGGTTATGGAGAACTGCCTCAGGCAAAAGCAGGATATTCTAAAAAAGGAGATGTTATCATTTCCTATTACAAGATAGATGATGCAGGCTGGAATATAATAAAAATCGATGATCCCCGGGAATTATTGCAAAGCGGCAATGCAGTTTATTACACGATATTACTGTGCATTATGCTCACGCTGATATTCGGGGCAGTATTTTATACGGTGCAGAAAAAAACTATGATTAAGCCAATCCAGGAGCTTTCCAGAGAAACCGGAGAATTTACCGGTGAGCGGTTTCAAATAGGAATTTATGATGAAAGTGAGGATGAAATTGGAACTCTGAACAGGAATCTTGCCGGTATGGTTGCGTATATCCACAACCTGATTCAGACACAGTATAAAAATGAAATTAAGCAAAAAGAAATAGAACTAAAATATATGCAGAGCCAGATTAATCCACATTTTCTGTACAATACGCTGGATTCCATCAGATGGATGGCGGTTGTTGACCACAATGATGAAATCGCCCAGCAGGTGGAAGCACTGTCGGATGTCTTCCGGCATGCGTTGAATCGTGGGAGTGAGATGGTAACGGTAAGGCAGGAAGTGGAACACTTAAGAAGTTATCTTCTGATTCAGAAAAACCGGTTTGGAGAAAGAATCCGTGTGTCAATCCAGGTGGATCCGGAACTGGAAGATTGCAGGGTACAGAAACTGATCCTGCAGCCGCTGGTAGAAAATGCTTTTGTCCACGGACTGGAAAAGAAAGTAGGGGGCGGCAGGATATGGGTGAAGATTCAAAAAGAAGAATTGGCAATGTTGTATACCGTAGAGGATGATGGTGTTGGAACCAACGCTGAGGAGATAAACCGGTGTTTAAAAGATGAAAAGCAGAGTGAAAATGTATTTGCACTGAAAAACATCGACGAAAGACTGCGAATGAAATATGGGAATGATTACGGTATCCGTTTTCGTTCCAGGGAGAATGCGGGAACTCGGGTGGAGGTTAGAATACCCAGGTAGTGCCGTCCGGAGTGTATGCTCTTGTGTGGTAGTAATAGATTCGGAGTGATGTTATTATGAGAAAGAAAAAAGTTATGGTACTGGCATCATCAGCGCTTATTTTAGCCATGCTTCTGGGGTGCTGCGGGGTATCGGAGCGGCAGGAAACGCAGTTAAATGGAAAAACCGAAATTAAAAAGATTCGGTTTTCCGGTAAAGTTCTGGAGTATACATCCAGTGACCGTATGATGGAAAAGCTGCAGGAAAAGTTTAGTAATAAATACACGATAGAAACACTTCCGGCGGAGTGGCAAAATCAGGAAAAAATAGTGCGCAGAGAAATAATTTCCGGAAAACCGTGTGATATCTATAATTTTGAAATGAAAGGTATCATATTGTTAGATGGTATGGCATTGGATTTAAAACCTTATCTGGATGCTGATCCGGACTGGAAGTCACAGTTTCGCCCCAGTGCTCTTAAGCAGGCATGTATTAATGGCAGAATTCTGGCAGTTCCATGGGAATCAAATTTTCCGGTAATCCTTGCAAATAAGGAAATCCTAAACAGATCAGGTATAACAATACCGGAATCCTGGACATATGAAGAATTTGAAAATGCATGTGAAAAGATAAAAAGGCAGGACATATATCCTTTTGCAAATGCCAGCGATATGGGACATGGAAGCTGGCTTTACCGCAATGGAATGCTCTCAGCCAGTTTAAGCAGTGGAACTCATGATTTATACGTAAAAGGCGGTTTACCTCTTGATGGGAAAGAATCAAAGGAAACATTGCAGGCGATCAAATCTTTATATGATAAGAACTATATGTATCCCGGAGAGCAGGCGGTTACTGCACGGGTAGATGAAATAAAAGCGGGATTTATGGCAGGGGAAACTGCGATGATCACGGAGATTGGAACAGGAGCACAGGCGACGGCAAGGGTTGCAAAAAAATGTGGAATTGAGGCAGTTATTGTGCCATGGCCCAAGATTGGGGATACAGATGCCAATCATTCCGGAGATAATGCGCTTTTTATTCCGAAAAATTGTAAAAATATTGACGCAGCAATTGAGATAATCAAAGTATATACAAGCGTAGAGATACAGTCTATCCACTTAGAAGATGGATATATACCGGCTAATCGTAATGTAGAGGTAACAGATCCATTTGTCAAGTCGGTAATTGCCCAGATGGAACATCTTTATGCGGAAGATCCGCCGTCACAGGATATGACGCAATACAGAGGTTATCAATTAATACCGGATCTGGTTCTGGGACAGGGGGAAGATGAGGTGATGGCAAAATTAGAGCAGTACCGCATCGGCAATCAGAAGATTGGGCAGACAGAGTAAGCACAAAGCACAGGAGGCATATAAATGTTTAAAATAGGCGAGTTTTCAAAGCTAACGCAGGTATCCATCCGAATGTTAAGGTATTACGACGAGACAGGCTTGTTAAAACCAGCGGGAACCGACCATTTTACTAATTACAGATTCTATTCTGCTGATCAGATTTCTACTTTGAACAAAATCGTATTTTTGCGGGATTTAGGATTTCATGTTTCGGACATTGCAGCTGCACTCAGCCAGTGGGATGATAACTTTATTGTAAACCAGCTTGATAACAAACGTCAGGAAATCGAACGCACAATTAAAGCTGAACAGGATAAGTTATCCAAAATAGAGCAGGCAAAAAAAGATATTCGTCAGGAAAAAATAGAGATACATTACAATGTTTCCATAAAATCCGTTCCTGGCGCTCAGGTGCTTTCTTTAAGGCGGGTTGTTCCTTCCTATTATTCGGAAGGTCAGTTGTGGAAAGAAATGACCGCTTTTGCAGCGGAGAATAAGATTTCGGTTTCTAGCAATACGTTTGCTATTTATCATGATAGCGATTACAGAGAAAAAAATGTGGATATTGAAATATGTGCACCTGTCTCACGGATGGATAAGGATAAAGATGGCTTTACATTTCGGAATATAGAACCCGTACCAATCATGGCAAGCACTATGGTCTACGGATCTTTTGAAAATATTTCAGGTGTATTTCTTTCCTTTGCAGGCTGGCTGGAAGAACACAGCCAGTATAAAATGCTGGGACAAAGCAGACAGATTGTCCATCGCGGACCATGGAATGAGAAAAACAGTGGTAATTTCCTCACAGAAATACAAATACCATTAGAAAAAATATAATAATAGTTTCAAACGATATGCCTGTACATTTCCTGCTGTACAGGCATTTTTGTATTTTGAGAGACAGAAAACCGGGATAAAATGAGTTCTTGTAAAAATCGTAGAATTTCAGGAAGATTCGTAGAATATCAGGTTCAAGGGAAGAGGAAGAATTGATAAAATGTATCCAATAAAAGTCCGTAAGATTTCAAACCTTTTAAAGAAGATCTGAAACGAAAAATAAGATTTGTTAAGTTAAGATGGAATTGTACTTTACACACAGCAGAAGTTATAAAACGGGTTTGAAAAACCATGGGATGGGAGGAAAAATGTATAAGGTATTATTGGTAGATGATGAGGTTCTGATCAGGGAAGCGGTACGTGACAATGTGCACTGGTCAGAACTGGGATTTCGGTTGATTGGAACATGCAGGAACGGAAAGGAGGCAGTGGAGGCAATACAGGAAACACCTCCGGATTTGCTTTTGACGGATATCCGGATGCCTCATATGGATGGAATCGCCCTTACACGATTTGTATATGAGAATTATCCCGGGATAAAAGTAGTAATTATCAGCGGGTACGACGAGTTTGAATATGCAAAACAGGCAATCAGGTATAAGGTGATTGAATACATATTAAAACCAATCAGTGCATATGAACTGTCAGACACGTTAACGAAGATCAGGCAGAATCTGGATTATGAAAATCAATGGCTGACCAATATGAAAAAGATAAGGGGGGCTTATTACAACAGCCGCCAGATATTGAAAAGGGAGTTTTTGAACCGTCTGCTGCTTGGTCAGATAATAAATGAGGGGATAGAACAAAAAATGAAGGAGATGGATATCTGTCTTTGTGGGAAATATTTCACGGTGATTCTGATTGAAGCCAGAGACGATACGGTATTTAGCAGGAGTTCCTTTCAGGATAACAGGGATCTGGCGCTGTTTGCAATATTAAATGTCTCTGAAGAAGTTATGGGACAGTCAGGAAACGGGGTAGTATTTCAGGATAAAGCATCCAGAACAGTTGTTATACTGGGAGCTGACGGACCCAGGGAATTAGATTTTAAGAGTCTGGAAATTTGCAGGCGTTTAAAACAGAATATTGAGGCCTTCCTGAAACTGGATGTTGTATTTGGTGTCGGAGAGTTTGCAGAGGTAATTACAGCTCTGGGAAAAGCCTTTCAAAGTGCAGGGGATGTACTGGAATACCGTTTTTTATCAAAACAGAAAGAGATTTATTTTGCCAGGGATTTTCGAAATGTCAGGGGTGAGAAAAGTATTGATATGAAGGAATGGATTGCCAGAATTACTCTCGCAGTCAAGAAAAATGACGAGGGCTGTCTGATCGGGGAACTTTCGGCTTTTATCAGAGATCTGCAGTCATCCTGTGTATCGAAAAAAGTATGCACGATCAATGTCCAGAATATGATGGTGTCACTTATGAATCTGATGGATGAAATACAGGTAAAAGACAGCGGGATACGTTATGAAATGAAACGCCTGCAGGTTGCCATATATGAGGACGAAAATCTGGAATGCGTAGAGCGGCATCTCAGGGAAGCTTGTATAAAAACGGGGAAAGCACTGGCATTGGAAAAAGACGGATATTATCAGCGCCAGGTCATGCTAGCCCACGATTACATAGACAAGCATTATCAGAATGCGGATATATCGCTAAATTCGATCTGTGGATATCTCGCAGTTAGTGTCAGTCATTTTAGTTATCTGTTTAAACATTATACAGGTGACACATTTATAGAAGCACTGACTAAAAAAAGGATTGAAAAAGCCAAAGGCATGATGGAGAATACCTCAATGAAAATATACGAAATCTCAGAGGCAGTAGGTTATGAGAATCCCCAGTATTTCAGCAGTATCTTTAAAAAATACACGGGAAAGACGCCCAGGGAATATATGAGAATGGTACGATAATTGGAACTGCAAAGGTTACCAGAAGACGGAAAGTGGTGAAAGTGTGGAAGAAAGTTGTGTTTTTGTGGAAGATACTTTATTAAACAGCAGATAGAAGAAGGATATAATGAACTTGTATCAGGAACAATCAATTACGCTTAAAACAGGAAGAAGAGAGGATAGGATATGAAAAGGAGAAGTAAAAAACTAATAGCACTGCTGTTGGCGTCAGCTATGATGACAACAACCGGTATGGGGCTGCCGGGGATTGAGGGAAGTGTAGTACATGCCCGGGAGAATGAGAATGCCGGGAATGCTCTGTATGTGGCAGTGGATGGTAATGATAAGACGGGAGATGGTACACTGGGAAAACCATTTGCTACGTTTGAAAGAGCCAGAGATGCTGCCAGAGAACAGAATCAGGAGCATACGACGGTTTTGGTAAGGGGAGGCACCTATTTCTTTCCAGATACATTGGAATTGACCGCACAGGATTCCGGTATTACCTTTCAGAATTATAATGGAGAGGCTGTGGAACTAAGCGGAGCGGCAACATTTGATCAGTTAACCTGGACTGATTATGAAGGCAATCCGAATATAAAGGTGGCTGAAGTGGATCCGAACCTTGGAATAGATAAATTATTTCTGGATAAGGAAGAACAGGTATTGGCGAGATATCCGGATGCAACGCCTGGAGTGCTTCCTTTAGAAGGGGCAACTACAAGAGCAAATATCAAATCCCGGGTTAAAAATTACGATGATCCTGCCGGCGGATATATCCGTGCTATCCACAGCAATGGATGGGGCGGTAATGATTATATTATCACAGGCAAAAATACATCGAATGCTTTGGGTCTGGATTACCAGTGGGTAGGTGACAACAACCGCGGGAATGGAATGAAAGACAATGCGGTCATGATTGAAAATGTATTTGAAGAACTGGATGCATCAAAAGAATGGTATTATGATAATAAAGAAGGAAAACTTTACGTTTATCCCGAGGCGGGGATAGATTTAAATGATGTATCTGTTGAAGCTGCGGTAAATACAGATATTATCAGGATAGAAGGCGAGGACAGTGAGCATCCGGTAAGTGATATTACGCTGGACGGATTTACCTATTTTGGCACGAAAAGAACCATGTTTACTGTTAATGAGGAAGGCAAAGAATACATTCCTCTGATGAGGGGAGACTGGTGTGTAGTAAAAGCAGGTGCGGTCTATATAGAAAATGCCAGGAATATTCAGGTTGTGAATTCAAACTTTAACCACATGGGCGGAAATGGAATTTTCATGTATGGTTACAACGACCGGAATATTGTGAATAACAATGAATTTATAGATATTGGATCGACAGCTGTTCAGGTAGTGGGAGATCCAAAGTCTGCTTATGAAGCGTCATTCTGGGAGCATGCTTTATATCCGGATCTGCAGGTACATAAGACCAGCGTTGATTTTCCGGAGAAGGCAGGACCAGCAACAGAAGACTATCCGAGAGATATTGAGATTACTAATAATCATATGGAGAATCTGGGGATTTTCGAGAAACAGTCCTGTGGTGTGAATCTGTCGGTCAGCAGCAGGATAAAAATTCTCCACAATACGATTCACAAAAGTGCCCGATCCTGTATCAATGTAAATGATGGAACATTCGGCGGACATGAGATTGCTTATAATGATGTATATAACGCCCAGTTAGAGACTACCGATCACGGTCCGTTTAATTCCTGGGGAAGAGACCGGTTCTGGTCTGTACCAAAATATAATGCAAGCGGTGAAAGCGGAGATTTGATAAGAAATTATGAAAAGGACGCAAAGGTATATGACCTGGCCCGGATTGATGCATATCAGACCAATAAGATTCATGATAACCGGTTCCAGCATGATTCCAATGCAGCCCACACCTGGGGAATCGATTTAGATGACGGTTCATCCAATTACGAGATTTACAACAATCTCTGTCTGGGGCTGGGAATTAAATTAAGGGAAGGTTTTGACCGGAAAGTATATAATAATATTATCCTGGACGGACAATTCCAGATACATGTTTCCTATAAAGAGGCAGGAGATGAAATCCACAGTAACATCGTGGCAAATACAACACCATACGGATTTGCAGTGGTGGATGAAAACAGGTTTAAACAGGCAGAATATGCAGTAGATAAAAACTGGTACTATGATTTTGGTGCAGAGATCAATCTTCCTTCCTGGTATCATGCGAACAAGGCACAGAATGATTATGATAAAAATGCACTGATCGATGTGGATCCCAAATTTAAAAATGCCAGAGGTAATGATTACACGGTATTAAATGAGGAAGGCATGGAGAAGGTAGATTTTCAAAATTTTTCCATGGATCAGTTTGGAAAACCGGAATGTCCGTGTAAGGCTCCGATTTATGCAAAAATTGATTCTGGCTCGGGCGGTTCAGACATCCTGCAGAGAGAGCAGTGGAAAGGTGCATCGGTAACGGGAATCGATGACAATATCATTTCATCCACTGCCTCTAATGATTACAACGGAATTTACTTTGAAGAGGTACCGGAAGACAGTGAGGCTTATGCACTGGGATACCGGAAGCGTGACATCGTCAAATCCGTTAATGGAACAGCTCTGAACGACAAGAAATCGTTTTTTGCAGAGTTAAACAAATTAGAGCCCAATGCACTGGTTATACTGGATATTCACCGGACAAACAGTATGCAGACGTTAAGCTATCACAAGACAGAAGGAGAATCCAGGTATATTGACTGCAACGACCCGGAAGTAACATACAGCACCCAGGTTTCCACAGACTTATATACGCAAAACGGATGGTATTTTGATTCCAGGAAGAGTGATGACCAGGGATCTACCGTGTGTGCATTCCCGGATATTAAACAAGCTGATTCTGCATGGTTTGAAGTGGCATTTAGCGGAACTAAAATAGAGTATATAACGAGAAAATACTCGGATCAGGGTGATATCGAGATGATTCTTACCAATGCAGACACAGGAGAAGAAGTAGAAAGAAAGACGATCAGCTGTAAAGATAACAGCCGTCTCTACCAACAGACTGTGTATACTTCACCAATATTACCGGAAGGTAATTATAGACTTCGGGGTGAGAAAAAATCCGGTGTATATATGATTGTAGATGCATTTCATGTATATCAGGAAGAAAAGGATATTTTAAACGTGCTTACTGACCCGGCACAGATGAAATATGCAAATAATACAGTAGTTTTAGAACCTCGTTCTGGAGAAACCTTCCAAAACGTGATGGATCTGAAAAATAAAAGCACATCAGATATAGAGGGAAAAGTATCTTATCTTCTGTATGATATTGAAAAAGGGCTGAAGCTCATCAGTGTCAAGGATGATCCGGTTGTTATAAAGCGAGGAGAAACACAAAATTATAAGGGAAGTTATACATTTCCTGAGGATATAGGCAATAAGGTACTTCAGATCATGGTAACAAATTCAACAGATGAAGCAATTGCATATAATACCTGGATTAAAGCAGAGGGAACCGAGATGGAAAAGGTACCGGTTAATCCAGATACCCAGGATAATACTATGGGAATCAGTTATGATAAAAATACCAGAATTGTAAATGTTACTGCAGCAGGAGTTACAACCAATTCACAGGCAGTAATCCGGGTGAAACTGGATGGGAAAGATCTCTTTGTAAATCAGGTAAAGGCCCAGGGTAAGAGGGCAGGATTTAAATTTGTACTGCCGGATACAATGAAAGAAGCAGGAAGCGTAGAGTTTACCGTTCACAGTGATTTGGGAAAATCTCTGGAATACAGTCTGAATCTGGATCCCCACGAGAATGTCGTAAATAAAGACACCCTGAATCAGGCAATAGCCGCAGCAGATCTCATAACAAACGAAAATTATACAAAAGACAGCTGGTACCTGTTTCAAAAGGCTTTAAAGAATGCAAAAGATGCCCTGGAATCAAAAGAACTGACCCAGGACAAGGCAGATGCACTGGCAAAAGCATTGAATGAAGCACAGAAGTCATTGGAAAAAGCAGAGTATGCATTGATTACAAAAGGAAACGACGATGCTGTTAACCGCACCGGAAACTGGACTGTCCGGGAAAATTCACAATCCTGTGATACAACAGTTAAGGATAGTTATGCAGAATTTGAATTTTCAGGAAATACCATAGAATGGTACGGAGTAACGGCAAGTGATCATGGTATTGCGGATGTGAGTG
>NZ_JNGB01000138.1:0-31658 GCF_001029355.1 Robinsoniella sp. RHS | reverse complement strand
CTAACGAAAGTTCTTCCAATGCGGCTTCAAGGCTTAGAACGCGAAAAATATTATCCAGTACGCCAGCATCAATCCACTTACGAAAACGGCTGTATACACTTTCCCATGGCCCATAACGCTCAGGAAGATCACGCCATGGGGCTCCGCTTCGCGCCAGCCAAATCATTGCATTAAGCATGGTACGGTTTTCTTTTGAGGGACGACCTGGTTTTCCTGTGTTTTCAGGAGGAAGTAAAGTTACTATATGATTCCATTCATCATCTGTTAATTCATATCGTCTCAACATATAAAACACCCCTTTTTCTTTATTTTACCATAAAACGGGGATGCAAAACATTTGTTTTGTGCAACTTTTAATTTTAAAACACGCTCTAGAGCGTGTTATAAAATTCATTCCTGCCATCTGCACGCCCCACTTTGCGGCATATTTGCCCCGAATTCAGGTCCCGCTACGCGCCCTTCATCCGGGACAAATCTACCACAAACTGTGACGCACATCTGTCAGAAAGCAATTTTCAAACACGCTCTAGTAGAGGAAGTGATATAGAAACGTCACCACTTCCGGAAATACACGGGGCAGGGTACAGAATTCGATACTTTTGTAAGAATTTCAATCCTGCCTCTGTGTGATTAGACCAGAAGGTATCAAGCCTAAATTCGGCACTTACATATTAGAAAGCGTGGTACGGTACCTGAAAAAAAAGTCTAAAATGATATAAAAAATAAATTGAAAAAAATGTAAAAGTTTATAAATTAATACTTGATTTTATAGCGATCCAATGCTATAATGATAAAGCTGAATAGCGAAGCGTGGCTCAGTTTGGTAGAGCGCTGCGTTCGGGACGCAGAGGTCGTGGGTTCGAATCCCGTCGCTTCGATTCCTTGGCAGGGGCGCCGGAAACCTTATGTTATATGGGGTTTCCGGTCTTTTTTTGTTTAAAAATAAGGATGTAAAAAGTATCGGTCATTCCATTATTTCTTTATTTAGATTTTGTTGGAATTGCAATCTGGATAATTTTGTTTGTCATTAACATGTGTTATGCAATTCGTATTGAAAAGCAGAAGGCAACCCATGACATTCAAACTTATAAAAAAATTGCAGCTTTTGCAGAAGGCAGAAGACTGGATGAAATTGAAAAAAATCGGGAGTCAGGTAAAAGACCTTACCAAACTATTTTCAATGTAATCGGTTCGGGCTTTATTACAGCAGTTGTTGTAATTGCTATGTATTTTTTATTCAGTTAAATTAGAAATTCGAACTGTAGAGGAAAAGATCGTAAAAAATTACACGTTTTCAGAAGATTTTTCTATTCTTTTTTGATCCAAAGAGTATTATACTATAGCTATCAAAATAAAGAGGCAGACAAACTAAAATTTTAGAAATAAGGATTAGAAAGGAGGAATTTCTATGAAACGGTTCACCTGTACATTCTCCTCCGTGGAGGACATACTTGCATTTGTAGACCGCGCTGAGAAATGCGATTATAATATTGATGTAAAATACGATCATGTACTGGTTGATGGCAAGTCAATTATGGGTCTGGTAAGTCTGGGAATTGAAAAGACGGTGGAAATAATCTGTTACAGTGATCTGGCAGTAGCGGAAACATTGGTTCCGGGTGCTATAGCAGCATAGTAAAAAATTAGGTGAAATATTATAATGGCAGTTGTAAGCTGAAATGCTTGCAACTGCCATTTTTGACGGAAAATATTGCAAAGTAACGTAAATTATGATATTCTCTTAAAAGTATTACCATTATTTGATCTACTTTATAACAGGGAATGAGTTGTGGATGATATTTGCTTTTATGAATTGGAGAACATAAGTATGACGAAGAAACAAGCATTTCGTACAGCAGTGTTTTTTGTGCTTCTGGTCGGAATATTATGGGGATTAAACAGCCTTTTTGTACATCCGGCTGCTGATGGGACTACCGCACGTTACCGTGCATTTTATAAGGAAGAAAAAGAAAATACATGGGATGCGGTTTACATAGGCAACAGTGTTGTTGAACGAGCATGGGTGGCACCTCTTGCCTGGCATGAACATGGGATTGCGGTTTATTCCATGTCGACTGATCTTCAGCCTATGAATTTGACTGTTAATGTTTTAAAAGAAGTAAAAAAGAAGCAGAATGTAAAACTTGCGATCATAGATCTTAGAGGAATTAGAGAGAGTAAATTAATTGAGCGGGACTATAAAGTGAGGCGTCTGACAGATAGTATGCAGTTTTCCGAAAATAGATTTGATGCCATCAATAATGCATTTGAATTTGCAGAGAATTACCGAAAGGATGAAACGGATTTAGATGATAAAATATCCCATTTTATTCCGTTTTTGAAATATCATTCCAGGTGGGAAGAATTGAGTGAAACAGACTTTGTAAAGCCGGTTACCAAGATGAAAGGTGTATATGAACAGACCGCTTTTAAGATCAGGGATAAAGAAGGACCGACTATTACGAATAGTATAGGGGAACTGAGTGAGACACAGTTAAAGATTCTGACTGACATTATGAATTATGCCAAAGAAAATGATATTCAGCTTTTATTTACAGCTGTTCCCACACGTATTGGGAGTGGAGACCAGGAACACATTAACCGGGCATTTCAGATTGCAGAAGAGAATGGTTTTCCAGGCATCAATTTCAATACGGAAGAGATGTACCGGGAGTTGGGTATTGATTTTACCTCAGATTTTTGTGATACAAATCATCTGAATTCCAAAGGAGCCAGAAAACTGACTGCTTACCTGGGGAAGTATCTTGCAGAAAATTATGATTTTAAGGATAAACGTGGTGACGAAGAATACAAGAGCTGGGATGATGCCTGGGAAGAATATACCCTGTTCTATGACGAAGGCTGGAAGAAGGCAGACGAAAAGAGAGCTAAAAAACTAAATAAAACAAAGTAAAACAGGTCGGATTTCTATGAAAGAAATCCGACCTGTTTTTATCGTCTCAAGACTTTCTGACTCTGCCAGAGGAACATCAGATACAAAATACCGGCAACCAACTGAATAATTGCAATTATAAATGTTACAATAGATGCTAAAATATTAATAATTGGAATATACATCAGCAGCTCGCAGATCAGCATAACGACCATACATAATCCATATAATTTCCAGATCAGCCCTGCACGGCTTACCAGTGTCTGGTCTACGCCCCACAAAATACCGGCGGTGGCTTTACAGATATAAAATACGGATAGGAATGATAAGATGGTGTTCGCCATGCTCAACATGCCTGAAATAATGCCATGATTGAAAAACATACCAATAATATTAACAGCAAGATTTATAATTGTGATAAAAAAGGCTGTCTTATAGTCCTCGCTGACCCCGGATAGGATATAAATTGCGTACAGGCAGATGATAAAGCTTGCCAGTACCGCTACGATTCCCAAAATCGGGATAAAGCCCAGTAATCCCAATATCTGACCTATAAATAAATAGTATATGCCGTTTCCGGCTTTTCCTCCTATGCTTCCCATAAGAAAACCCCCTTTATATGAAATGATAATCCTAGAGCGTGTTTGAAAATTCATTCCTGCCATCTGCACGCCCCACTTTGCGGCATATTTGCCCCGAATTCAGGTTACGTAGCCCGCTACGCGCCCTTCATCCGGAACAAATCTCCCACAAACTGTGACGCACAGGTGCCAGAAAGCAAATATAAGATATACTCTAGTGTAGCATAGGATAAAAAATAAGTCCATCCTAAAATGCCAGGTTTAAGAATCTTGTTCTTTCCGGCTTTTATGGATAGGGCTGCCATAATTATCAGTTTGTTTTTTCGACTTTTTTCATATATACTGGAACTGACAGTTAAAAAATACGAAAAATAGAAGAAATGCATCATACATGATACAAAAATGATGCAACTTTGGCGCAAAATAGAAAAAGAACAATGAAGCAATTACAAACGGGGGAGAAAAAATGATAAAAATACTGGTTGTTGAAGATGAAGAGCCGATTTCTAATTTAATCCGCATGAATCTTGTGAAAGCAGGATATCAGTGTGAGTGCTCATTTGATGGTTTAGATGCTGCGGATAAGATGGCAGAAGGAAATTATGATCTGGTACTTCTGGATATCATGCTGCCAAAGATTAATGGATATGAATTACTGGAGTATGCCAAGACCCTGAATCTTCCCGTTATTTTTATAACGGCTATGGGATCTCTGGATAATAAAGTGAAGGGGCTTCGCCAGGGAGCAGATGACTATATCACCAAGCCATTTGAAATTATAGAGCTGCTTGCCAGGGTGGAAAGTGCCCTGAGACGATATAATAAAGCGGAAAAGGTAATCCGTATTCTGGACATTGAGATAGATGTTTCTTCCAGGATTGTCAGACAAAAAGGTGAGCAAGTGCTGCTGACTTTGAAAGAATTTGAATTGCTGCTTCTATTTGTACGCAATAAGAATATAGCCCTTTACCGGGAGACGATCTATGAAAATGTATGGGGAAGCAGTTATCTGGGAGACAGCAGGACTGTGGATTTGCATGTACAAAGGCTGCGAAAGAAGCTGAACTGGGAGACCTATATAGTTGCCGTATATAAAGTGGGATACAGACTGGAGGTTTAAATGAAATTTCGCTGGAAGATTTTCTTTATTTTTACGGCATTGATTGCAGTCGTATTCAGCATTTTTGGCATTTGGATAGTGACCGCCACATTTCAGTCATCCCTGGACCGGGAGATTGAACGTGGGAATTCCGAAAATAAAATGTTCCAGTTTGCATTTGAAATGTCCGTAAATTCATTAGGAGAAGAATATCTGGTTATAGATGATAAAGTGATTAAGGATATCGCCAATTCACTGAAGAAAAGTGTAGGAGGAAGCAACAGCTATATCAGAGTCTATGACAAGCAGAGAAAAGTGCTGTTCAGTGACGCAAACATAAAGACAGATACTGACTTTATCTCAAGACTTCAGGATAATAATTACGGATATGAAATAGTAAATGAAAATGAAGGCTATTATCTGATCGTAATGTGTAAAAGCGAAAGTAAGGAGAGCATATTTTATCTGGAGAATATCATGGATATTTCCTACATATATTCAGAGCGTGAACAGCTGTTTCAACGTTACCAGATTGGGATTGTCGTGCTTTTAGTGGGGACCGGTTTTGTAACCCTGATGCTTTCCAATTATCTGACCCGGTCAGTAGTTACCCTTTCGAAGGTAACCAGGAAGTTTTCCAGGGGAGATTATCAGATAAGGGCAAAACGCGTGAGCGAGGATGAGATCGGAGAGCTGTCCCAGGACTTTAATGATATGGCGGAAAATCTGTGTCAGAAAATGGGAGAGCTGGCGCAGGCAGCCAGGCGGCAGGAAGATTTTACGGCCTCCTTTGCCCATGAACTGAAGACGCCGCTTACATCCATCATAGGATATGCAGATATGCTGCGGACAATGGATCTGGATAAAGAAGAAATAATGGAAGCATCCAACTACATCTATTCCCAGGGAAAGCGTCTGGAAAGCCTTTCCCTAAAGCTGCTGGAATTAATTGTAACGAAGAAGCATGAATATGAACTGACGCCGATTCAGGCAGAGGCGTTTATGAAAAATGTGGTACAGACAGTAAGTGCATCTCTGGAAGTGAAACAGATTACGCTGCATATGAAGGCGGAAGAAGGCGTTATTATTGGAGAAAAGGATCTATTGGTGTCCCTGCTGGTGAACCTGATCGATAATGCCAGAAAGGCGTCTTACGAACAGGGTGACATCTGGATTACGGGAAAGAGAAACCAGGATGATTATGAAATTATGGTAAAGGACAATGGCTGTGGTATACCAGAGGAAGAGCTCAGTAAAATCACAGAGGCATTTTATATGGTGGACAAGTCCAGAGCCAGAAAAGAAGGAGGGGCGGGTCTTGGAATGACACTTTGCAGTAAAATTGTGGAGATCCATGATGCCAAATGGCGTATCCGAAGTAAAGAAGGAGAGGGAACGACGATCTGGATTTCCTTCCCGGAAGGGGGAGCGGGCAGATGAATTGGAAAAAAATAGGAATGTATACCCTGAGTTCAGTCTTTGTAGGTGGATTAATTGCAATGGCTGTCTTTTTCCCCCAGTATTACAGCAAGATACATGACAATAAATATCTGAATAATGTTACCATTGTGGATAGAGAGAAGGTTTCCCTGTCTTACGATTATAATACATCCTTAGAGAGTAAACTGGAGGTTTTGATGCAGCCGGTCAGAGAAAACACAAAATTCAGGCCGGTCCGTCAGACGAAAGATAATGTGGTCAGTGACAAAAAATTAATTGAGGGTCTGGCAAAAGAGGTAATTGGGCTGCAGAAAGCAGGTGTTTTCTGGATGGTGGAGCAGTACCCCTATGTGGATTACTTTGTGGATGCTTCCCTTTACAGTGTGAAAAACGAATCCTCTACACTGAATCCAAATGACAACGTGCTGTTCTGGTATATGAGGTTTAGTGACTTTACGACTTTTGACTTTGAATTTTGTGTAGATGCATATGATTACAAGATTTATAGTGCAGGTATTTCATGTGACATCCTTCATAAAGAGTATGATATTCTTCAGTCGCAGATGGCAATGAATGAAATATGGATAAAAAATAGCCAAAATGATGTAAGTGTTACGGAAAGTGCAACGGAAGATATTGCATCAAGCGTGGAGGCTGAAACGGAAGATCCTTCAATGAAGGAAAGCAGTGAAGAGTTTTACTATTATGTGAATTCTCAGAATTCAATACTGATGGAAGGTTTCCAGCAGTATTATGGTGCAGATTTTTCTGAAATTATAGGTTTTGATTATTTATATTCTATCATTAAATACCAGTTTAAGAATACTTCAGCCAATGTCAGAAAGAGCTGGTATGGGAAAAATGTTGGAGCAAATTATATGCCGGCATTTGCTGTTGGCATTGAAACAATGGCGGACTGGGTGGAGAATGCAGATAAAAATGAGTAAATGATACAACTATGATACAAATTTCACACGATTTTGATGCAGTTGGGTTCTATCCTATGTATAACGATACGGAATATAAGGGGATATCTGTTATAAGGAGGGACAATTGTGAACAAAAGACGAAAAAAGAGAATACGAAGGTTAAGGGCTCATTGCCTGCGTTTTTTGGTGGGAGGGGTTTTATGCTTTAGTATGGTAGGCATACTTATGCTGGCGGCAAATGCATTTAAGTCAATGGAAAATAAACCGGCAGCAAAAGTTGTCCAAAATGATAAAATCAATACCGGCGGAAACGAATTAACAGTTAACCGGCAGAATACAACGGATTCGGAATCGAATCTGTTAATTCTGGTTAACAAGGACCATCCGCTGCCGGATGATTACCAGGTGGAGTTAAAGACCCTGCAAAATGGACTGACCAGCGTGGCTTCTTCCATTTATGAGCAATTGAAGGAAATGCTTACAGATGGAAGTGAAGAAGGGTTGGAATTCTGTGTGGCTTCCGGCTACCGCAGTGTAGAAAGTCAGCAGAAAATTCTGGATCATGATATCAGTGCTCTGATGCAGCAGGGGCTGACATACGAAGAGGCATATGAGGAAAAAACAAGAGTTGTCATGCCGCCGGGCTATAGTGAACATGAATCCGGACTGGCAGTAGATATTGCAGCTTTAAGCAACCAGAAACTGGATGACACGCAGGAGGAAACACCGGAAAATAAATGGCTGCAGGAAAATTGTGCCAGGTATGGATTTATTCTCAGATATCCCAAGGGGAAAGAAGATATCACAGATATAGATTATGAATCCTGGCATTTCAGGTACGTGGGAGTCGAAGCAGCACAATATATTATGGATCACAATTTGACATTAGAAGAATATCTTGAGAAGAAGTAGGGGGGGATACCTATGAAGGTAAGAAAGAGACTTATTATTTTAGGTACAGGCAGTGAAAAGAGGTTAAAACCGAGATTATTTTTTATGGCAGGTAAAATGGGGCTGTCAGGATGGATTATCAACATGAGTACCGGAGTTTTAGAAGCGGAATTTCAAGGGGACGAAAGAAGAATACAAAAGTACATAGACCGGATTACAGCCGAATATAATCTAAACATGGATAATATCCGCTGCGAACTGGTGGAAATGGATGAGGCGGATGATGGAAGTCTGAGAATCGGATAAGCATATGAGCGCCGTACGTGATGCATCCGTCCGGTTCTTCTTGCAGACAACGATTTTAAACACGTTCAGGGAATATGGAGGTTAGATATGATCAGAGAATTTGTAGAAAACGATTTGGAACGGGTAATGCAGATCTGGCTGGATACCAATCTGACGGCACATAAATTTATTTCCAGGGATTATTGGGAAGATCATTTTGATATGGTTCTGGAGAGCCTGCCCGGAGCGGAGATTTACGTATACGAAATAAATGGGAACGTCCTTGGATTTATCGGGATTGTGAACGGATATATTGCAGGATTATTTGTAGATGCAAGGGTGCAGTCAAAGGGAATCGGACATAGCCTTCTTACGGTAGCGAAAAACAAATATCCGGTACTGACCCTGCATGTTTATCGCAAAAACGAACGGGCTATTGAATTCTATAAAGACGAGGGATTTGTCGTAGAAGAGAAAAAGCAGGATCCTGTAGTGGGAGAAGATGAGTACAAAATGCTGTACCGGTCCTGCAGTATGGCTGTGGGCGGATGAAGTAAGATGAATCCGGTTGACTTTGAGGATCCATCATAATACAATACAGGAAAAGCCACTGGCTGTTGTAAAGGAAGAGAATTCATGAAACGGCAGAATGACTGGTATACCGGTATTAATTATTATGATAATTATAAGGAAAAAGAGATTCAGATTGAGAAGAAAAAAATCGCAGTGCCATTGGAGCAGCATATGCATGAACAGGTTGAGATCATATATGTGCTGTCCGGGGATGGGATCATCCGGGTAAATGGATGTGATTATCCGGCGAAAGAAGGATCTTTCTTTTGTCTCTATTCCCATCATTTCTATGAGATACATACGATTAAAAGAGAAATAGAAGCGGTAGTTGTCAAATTTTATATTGGATTATTTATGTATATGTGCTGGGAAAAACATCCCAGGAATGCCAATGCCAAGCTGGTTTATGATACCTGCCCGATGGCAGAATTACAGGGCGGGCAGAAATCCAGGGTAGAGGCACTGGTGCTTGACCTTCTGCAGGAAAAGAAGGAGCAACGATTTGGCAGTAAGAATATGATACTGTATAAAACATTGGAGCTTCATAATTATTTTTGCCGCTATGCCTATGAAAATATTGGAAAAAATAAAAAGGAAAACCATGAAGTCTGGAATGTAATACAAAAAGTGTCTCTGGCAGGCGGAGAACATCTGAGTTTAAATGATATGGCACAGGAAATGTACTGTTCGCCCAAAGTGCTGAATCAGAGAATCAAAAATGCATGTGGTTATACTTATTTTCAGCTACAGCAATATGGAAGGATTATCAACGCCTGCGCATTGCTGCATTTTACGGAACTGACAATGGAATACGTAAGCGGATTACTGGGATTTCCATCGGTACCCGCATTTTACAGGGTATTTGAACAACATTGTAATATGACACCACGGGAATATCAGAGAGAATTCATCGGAAATGGAAAAATGGAAATGGAAGGTGATGGTATCGGCATGCAGTTCCTGCAGTATCTTCATCTTAATTTCATGAAGGAAATAAATATCGAAAAGATGAGTGAGGAATTTTACCTGAAACCGTATACGGTGAAACAGATATTTAAAAATGTATTTGGAACGGATTTCCGGAGTCTGTTAAATGAAATCAGGGTTTGCTATGCAGCGGCATTTCTGAGGAGCACAAAGTTAAGTGTATTGGAAATTTCTGTGCGCTGTGGATTTGAATCCCTGTCTACGTTTCAAAGAACATTTCAGGAGTGGATGAATCAGTCTGCTTCCCAATTCCGCAAGTTATTCCAAGGGGAATAAATGAGAAGAAAACTAATGTTTTTGAATATATTAATCTATATAAAATCGCTATAATGTAAGAAAAGAGCAATCTATATCTGCTACTTTCGGACAGGAGGCGGTTTTTTATGTTTAAAAAATTATTCAGCCCAATTAAAATCAGGGGCATGGAACTGCAAAATCGTATTGTTATGCCGGCAATGGGCACAAGAATGGCAAGCGAGAAAAGCGAGGTTACCCAGAGACTGATCGATTATCATGAGGCAAGGGCAAAAGGCGGCTGCGGGCTTAATATTGTAGAGGTGGCTGCAGTGCATACGCCGAGTGCACCAGCTCATTTTGTTTCGATCAGCGAAGATTCTTATATTGAGGGTCATCAGAGGCTGACAGATGCCATTCACAGAGCAGGAGGGAAGGCAGGGATCCAGTTGTGGCAGGGGTCAATTGCTACGGTAATGGATCCGAAGGCAAAAATGCTGGTGGTGAATGACATGAATTTTGGAAACTATACACTTCCGGCAATTGAAATAGAAGAGATTGCGGAAATAATAGGATGTTATGGAAAAGCAGCCGGCAGATGTGTAACAGCAGGTTACGACTGCATTGAGTTTCATTGTGCCCATAATTATCTCCCTCATTCCTTCTTAAGCGGAGGACTGAACCACAGGACGGATGAATATGGGGGAAGTTTTGAAAACCGTGCCCGGTTCCCGCTGGAATGTATCCGGGCAATCCGGGAAAACATACCGGAGGATATGCCGCTGTTCATGAGGATTGATGCCCACGACGATTTTCTTCCCCAGGGTCTGACAATCGAAGAAGTAATTCGGTTTAGCAGGCTGGCTCAGGATGCGGGGGTAGACGTCCTGGATGTTTCCAGAGGAAATATCATAACGGCAGCGTCTCTGTATGAGGTACCGCCCATTGATGTGCCAAATGGATTTAATGTGGAAAATGCCAATCGTATACGGCGTGAAACCGGTATGGTCACAATTGCGGTAGGAAGAATAAACACTGCCCAGCTGGCTGAAGATATCCTGGAGCAGGAGAAAGCAGATATGATTGTTATGGGGAGGGCGCAGCTGGCAGATCCCGAATTTGCAAATAAGGCAAAGGAAGGAAGAGTCAGGGACATTATTCATTGTGTTGGCTGTGACCAGGGATGCTATGATGGATTCTGTGATATTGTAAACCGTCCGTTCATTACCTGCATGAGAAATCCGGCATTGGGACACGAGAAGGAGCACCGGTTAGAAAAAGCGGCAAGCCCCAGGAAAGTTTTGATAGCCGGCGGAGGTATGGGAGGAATGGAAGCTGCAGTGGTACTAAAAGAACGGGGACATTTACCTGTAATTTTTGAATCCGGTGATCATTTAGGCGGTCAGTTTATTACAGCAGGAGAAGCACCCGGTAAGGCAGAAATGAAAAATGCAGCAATATCTTTTGCAGAACAGGTAGAAAGGGCCGGTATCCCGGTACATTACGATGCCGAAGTAACGCCTGCTCTTATTCGGGAGGAATTACCGGATGCTGTAATTCTGGCAATTGGGTCATCACCGATTGTTCTGAACCTGGAAGGCATAGAGAGTCTGCCTGTCTATGAAGCACATGAGGTCCTGGATGGCAGGGCAGATCCAAAAGGTGATATCTGTGTGATTGGCGGAGGGCTGGTGGGACTGGAAACGGCAGATGCATTAGCTTCGGCAGGACACAAGGTTAAGGTAGTGGAAATGAAAGAAACAGCCGGTGAGGATTTGGGCAGCCTGAGAAAAATTGCGGTAATGCAGAAAATGCAAAGTCTGGGTGTTGAGATTATAACAAAAGCAGTGTGTAAAGAGGTCTGTGCTCAGGGTGTGGTAACGTATCAGAAGGACAGGGAATCGATAGTAACCTGTGACAGTGTTGTAGTTGCAGCAGGCTCCAGGGCGAATGACAGTACGGCACTTACAGCAGTCTGTGATGAATTAGAGATACCGTATTATGTAATTGGGGATGCAAAAAGGGCAAGGCGTGCACTGGATGCAATTGCGGAAGGGTACGAAACAGCCCGAAATCTTTGAATTAACGCAAATGTATAATCATGTGGCAGATATGTAATGGAAAGGGGCATTTTTAGGATGAAATCAAAATTATTTGAAGAATTACAAATTGGATCCATGAAGATGAAGAACAGAACATTTATGGCACCTATGTCTCTGGGATATGAAAGCCAGGATGGAACTGTAAATGAGAGAATGCAGGATTACTGGCTGGCCAGGGCAAAAGGAGGTACCGGATGTATTATCCTGGATGCTTTGTCTGTGGACACGGGCGTTCCGTATCTGGGGAATACGCTGTGCTTTCGAAATGAGGAAAGTATTGCATCTTATAAGGAGTTTACAGATAAAATTCATGCCTATGGAACAAAGATTATTCCGCAGATCACACATCCGGGACCGGAAAGTGTAAGCGCATTTTTTGGTGCGCCGCCTAAGGCAAGCAGTGTGTATATCAACTCGATGGGGCAGAAGACAAGGGCACTTGCAATAGAAGAAATTCCCGAAATAATTGCACAATATGCACAGACCTCCTATCAGGCAAAGCAGGCGGGATTCGATGGTATTGAGCTGCACTGTGCCCATGCATATATGCTCCTTGGATCATTCCTTTCACCCATGAGAAATAAGCGTACAGACGCCTATGGCGGCTCACTGGACAACAGAGCAAGACTGCTGTTGGAAGTAATCGACGCAATCAAAGCAAAGTGCGGACCGGATTTTCCGATTGTTCTTAGAATCAGCGGCAGTGAGCGAGATGAACAGGGAAATACTATAGAGGACATGAAGTATCTGGTTCCCAAATTAATTGCTCACGGAATCGATGCATTTGAGGTGAGCGGGGGAACCCAGTATGAACGCTGCAATAAAATTATTCCATGCCATGGAGAAAGGATGGGGGTCAATGTACCTGAGGCGCAGGAGCTTAAAAAAATAGCAACGGTACCAGTAATTGTTGTGGGAAAGATTAATGATCCGGCTTATGCAATGTATCTTACGGACAGTGAACTGGTGGACGGCGTTGTTATCGGAAGGGCACTGCTTTCGGATCCGGAATTTGTAAATAAGGCACAGGCAGGTAGGATGGATGAAATTGCACCTTGTGCATCCTGCGGAATTGGATGCATTGGCGAGCAGACGAAGAGACGTCCGGCATCCTGCGTCATTAATCCGGCATTGGGCAGGGAAGCCGAGATGGAGCTGCTACCCGCAAAAGAATCAAAAAAAGTGGCGGTTGTTGGAGGCGGTATCGGAGGTATGGCTAGTGCCAGGGCATTTGCATTATGCGGACATCAGGTAACCTTGTTTGAAGAAAGCGACAGGCTGGGCGGACAGATGAATGCAGCCTGTATCCCTCCCCACAAACAGGAACTCAGCAGATGGATTGTATATCTTCAAAATGAAATAGCCCGGCTTGGGATTCCGGTTAAATGCGGAGTCCATGTAACGAAAGAAACATTAGAGGAATACAAACCTGATATTGTAATAATAGCAACCGGAGCAAAGGAAATTATCCCTCCAATTTCCGGGATTGAAAAAGATTCTGCAATCACGGCACAAAAAGTGCTGAATAATGAAGTTCCGGTTATTGGAGGCAATGTGCTGGTAGTAGGCGGCGGTATGGTAGGCTGTGAAGTGTGCGAACACCTGATGCATCAAAAGAGAGGCGCACTAAATGTCACCATGATTGAAATGGCAGATACAATTGGAGCCGGAATAGTACCAAATAATCAACTTCCCACCATGAACCGCCTTCACCATCTGGGGATACGGATGATGACAGGTACTAAATTATTATCGGTAAATGGAAACGAGGCAGAAGTGGAATCGCCGACAGGCATAGAAACGATGACCGAATTTACCCACATCGTATATGCCTGTGGCTCCAGGGCTGAGAATAAACTGTATGAAGAAGTAAAGGATTCCTTTGAAAAGGTAATCTGCATCGGTGATGCAAAAGGAGCAAGACAGGCGTTAGAGGCAGTCCGGGAAGGGTGGGAGGCTGCTTTAGAGGCTTAGGTGGTCCGTATGCAGGCGTTAGGGTGGAGCTAGACATATCCTAGCCACCCCGGTTGCCAATTAGTTACTAAAAATAGTCGTTCACTGGTCAAGGTGAGAGCGACTATTTTTTACGTCTTTCTTGAAAATTAAGTATTGATATGACTAAGTTAACCATTGATATAATGATCATGAACTCTTCATATGTACTCAAAAAATCACCACCTTTATTCTTAAAGTAGGTGGAAGACATGTCGCTCTATCGATTCCCGGTTATTCTACTAAAAAAATTACTCCACCGGCTTCTCCCGATAATCAAACGGACTCATCCCGGTCTGTTTCTTAAAAATCCTGCTGAAATATGCCTGGTCGTGATACCCTACTATTTCCCCAATCTGCCTGATGGACAGCTCAGGTTTGTGCAGAAGATATTGCTTTGCCTGCGTAATACGCAGAGAGGTTATGTACTTAGAGGGAGTCATATCATATTTCTGGCAGAAGATTTTCGTCAGATAACTGGAACTGTAGTTCATATTGCTGGCAATGATGTTTAGATTGATATCTACATTATAGTTATGAATTATATATTCTTTGAGGACCTTTGCGATCTGCTCCGGTGTGTTCCGGGTCATTTCCGGATTAAAGATATCGGCATATTCATTGCGCTGTATTTCAAAATCATTTCGTATGCCCTGGAGAGCGGCATATAATTCCTCCGGATCTATTGGTTTTAGCAGATATTCTGATACCTGAAGCTGTATTGCACGCTTGGCGTATTCAAAGTCAGAAAATCCGCTGGTAATAATGAATCTGGTTAAAGGCAGGCGTGCATGTACTTTTTCAAGAAGCTGTATTCCGTTCATCAGCGGCATTTTAATATCTGTAATTACCAGATCCGGTTCCAGTTCTTTTATAAGCTCATAAGCCTGTGTTCCTGTCTGTGCTTTCCCGGTTACTTTAAAACCCAAACCGGTATTCTCGATCTTACGAATCAAATTCTCTAATAACAATTCTTCGTCTTCCGCAACGACGACTGTATAGTTGGAAATTGCCATGATTATACCTCCCGCATATCGCAGGTTCCGCCTGCGATATTGCATTCATAAGTAGTTTGAAAGGAACTTTTAAACTTATTATCCTCCGCAATGTGTGATAAACAGGTTCGGATTTGTATCACTGGAATAAAAATTTAAACGTGCTCCCGGCTCGTTTTTCTTCCAATGGATACAATCCCATGTCCGTCCTTTGTATTACCATATTCAAAGATTATATCATCTCCGCAGAAAAGTTTCCATCGTAAATAGACATTTAACATCCCCATACCATTTATTTCTATTTCCGGCATACCTGGCTTGGCGGCTGCAGCTTCAATCCTGGAATGAATCAGCTGTATGGATTCTTCGGTGAATCCGGTACCGGAATCGATGATATCAATCTGCCAGCTATCTTCTGTAATCCTGCTTTGGATTGTGAGACTCCAGGGAGGTTCACAATTGGTGCCATATTTCAACGCATTTTCCACTAAGGGCTGGATGGACAGTTTGGGTATCTTAAGGGAAAGCAGCGATTCATCTACGTGAATCTCATAATTCAGGCTGGACTGGTAACGGACTTTCATACAGTAAAGGTATTCCTGTATATATTCGGTTTCTTCTCCCAGGGTGACTGAAGAAGAATCCCCTTTTGTAATATAACGCATGATTTTAGTGAGGTTACGGCACATTTTTACCACCTCATCAGATTGGTTGTTTTCCGCCAGTACAATTATGCCTGAGAGGGTATTATAGTAAAAATGCGGGTTAATCTGGGACTGGAGCGCCAGGCTGCGGGATTTTATTTCCTGCTGTCTGGTATCAATCAATTCATCCATGGAGGTCTTTAAGTTACTGCTCATGCTTAAAAATGCCTGGTTTAACTCTTCCAGTTCATCAAAGGAAGCATCCAGGGGCTCTTGCTTTTGCTGGCCCAGGGTATCCAATGCCGTTTTTTTAATGATATTGCGAAGCTGCTTGATAGGCTTTGTCAGGCTCCTTGACAGGTACCAGGAGATAAATACGGAGCATGCCAGCATAGCGGCAACCCCAAGTCCCAGAACGTGGATCAGGTTTCTGACAGGCTGTAGAATGTGATTCTGGGGCTGAACGGTTACGTAGGTCCAGCCCGTATAGGAGGAGGAAGTGGAAACCAGTATTTCCGTGGTACGGGAATCATCATTAAAAAAGGAAGCGTGTCCCAGCGTGGAATCTATGGAACTGAAATAATCCGGCAGGGATTTTTGTTCGGATTCTTCCAATTTGTAAGGGAATACAAGGGTTCCGTTTTTATCATAGATGTAAACACTGGGGGCATCTGCATTTTTCTGCTGGTAGGAGGTTATATATTTAAAAATAGTACTGCATTTTTTTACAGTTTCAATAGCACCCACCTGCTTCTTGTATCGGTTGTGGAATACACGGTATAAAGACATATACCAGACTGGTGTGCGGCTGGTATTGGAGTTGCTGGTAATCTCAGTGGTGGCATATGGAAGGCTTAGAAGCTTCTTTCCTCCTAACTCCTTCGTCTGCGTCAGCCAGGGAAGTGTATCCATATCCATTTTTTTACTATTATTTTTAATTCCAACCTGTACAACGGAGCCGGAAAAATCATAGAGGTTAATCTGGTCCACTTTCAGGTCTGCTCCGTTAATGGTTACAAACAGATCTGCCAGAGCCATGAAATCATCTGAAGAGACCCGCAGGTCGTTGGCTTCTGCCAGACGGTCTTTTACCAGGTTACTGTAACCAATATTAATGGAAACAGAATCCATATCCTGCAGGATCTGTTCTGTCTGCTGTAAAAAGGATAAATTCATATCGGCTGCAGCCTTCGTTTCTCTTTCAATTAAAATGTTAGAAGTGTAACGGTAAAAGAAGATGGAAAAGGCAATTACAACTAATAGTGCAAGACCAAGGTACGCTAAAAAGAACTTTGTCTGCAGTTTTATTTGGTGGTTTTTCTTCATATTTTTAATCCCCCATTTACTTGTCTTTCTATATTATAACAAAAATCACCAAAAAGAAAGAAGGAATTTTACTGTTTGTGGGCAAAGTGTGAAAAAAGTCCAAATTCTGTTGGGAATAGTGCATGGACTTTTCGTCAGAAAAAAAGTACAATTAGTTCATCAGATAAACAAAACGCGGAACAATCGGTATGAAAAAAAGGGAGGTAACAAAACATGAAGAAAAAAGTAATTAGCGCTTTACTTTGTGCAGCAATGGTAATAACAATGGCAGCCGGATGCGGATCAGGCGACAAGACAGAAACCACAGCAGCAACCAGTACAACAAAAGAAACACAAGCAGCTAAGACAGAAGGAAGCGAAGCAGGAAGTGCAGCAGATACAGAGGAAGCAGCAGAAACGAAGGCAGAAGGGGAAACTACAGCAGCGAATACAGACTTTGCAGGAGAAGAGCTCAGTATTCTGGTATCCGCAGGCTGGATGGATAACCGTTATGATGAAACCATTGCCCGTTTCGAAGAGACTTATGGAGTAACGGTTGATTTACAGACAATTCCGGCTGACCAGTACGGCGATTTGCTACAGTCCAAATTAACTACAGATTCCTGTGCAGATATATTCTGGATTCAGTCAAATCCATTTGCGATTGCATCTCAGATTGTAGATCCTGAAAAATACTGTATTGACTTTTCAGATGCATCCTGGAAGAGTGTAATGCCGGAAAACAGACTTTCCGCATGTGAATACGACGGCAAACTGTATGGCTTACAGATCTGGCATAACTCACCGGAATATGTAATGGTTTATAATAAAACGTTATTTGGCGAATTAGGATTAGAAGCACCGAAGACCTATGATGAAATGTTAAAAGTCTGTGAGAAGCTTTCAGCAGAAGGCATCACACCATGGTTTGAGCCGGGAGCAGACGGATGGCAGCATCCACTGGCATTTTTCCAGATCGGCGGAGCATACGAAGCAGATCAGCCTGGATTATATGACAAGCTGAATAATAACGAAGCAACATTTGCAGATAACCAGTTGATGATAAAAGTATTAGAGCAATACAAAGAACTTGCTGATAAAGGATATCTTGGGGAAGACTGGATCGGAACAGACAGTACCAATATGGTAAATGAGTTCGCAGACAGAAATTGTGCTATGGCAATTGCCAATTCTTCTTTCATCAAACAGATCCAGGATGAAACAGAGACCACAGATGAATTTGGGTTATTCCTAGAACCATTGGGAGATAACACTTACTTCCCTACAAGTCCTGCAGGCCCTACCATGTTCGGTTATAAAGGAACCACTCATCCGGAGCTGGTAAAAGAATTCTTTAGCTTTGTAACGACAACAGAAAGCTTACAGGAAATACTTGATAATTCACCTTCTTACACAAACCTGGATGTAAACGATGATAAGCTACAGCAGCACTGGTTACCGGAAGAAGAAGAATTTATGAAGACTCTTACGGATGAGCAGATGAAAACACCGGTACTTCAGAACGGTACAAAGTATACAAATGATTACTGGATGCAGTTTGGACAGGATATGGTTGCATACTGCACCGGACAGATGGAAGCAAACGATGTATTGAAAAATATGGATAACAACAGAGCAGAAGCAGCGAAAGTTGCAAATGATCCTGCATGGAAATAAGGGACAATTGATTATAGGCTGAACTTTTGGTGCCGGGAGCAGAAAGAAACCTCCCGGCACTCTCTATCAAAAGAAAGTGGTGAAGTAAAATGAATAAAAAGAAAATCTATCCGCAATGGTTCCTGTTTGTCCCATTGGCATTATATATTTTATTTTTCCTGACTCCCAGTATACTCGGTATATTTTATTCATTTACCGACTGGAATTCAAGGAGTCTGGGAGATACTAAGTTTGTTGGTTTACAAAATTATATTGAGATTTTTACATCTAACAAAGATTATGCATCCGGCATTTTCAACACTCTTAAATTTACGATAATATCGAATGTTTTAAAACTGATTCCTGCACTCTTAATAGCAATTATGCTGCAGGAAGGTCTGAAAGGCAAAAATGTTTACCGTACACTTTTATACCTGCCATCCGTTTTACCATTCTTGATCATAGGCTTAACATTTAAATCGATTTTAAACTATAATACAGGACTTTTAAACAGCTTCCTGGACATGGTACATTTGGGGTTCCTGAAGCAGAAATGGCTCTCTGACCTGGGTGTTGTGTGGAAATCCATCTATGGTGTGGATGCCTGGAGAGGTATCGGATATGTAATGACCATCTTCCTGGCAGGGCTTAATACCATACCAAAATCCTACTATGAAGCGGCTCAGATTGACGGTGCGAATTTCTGGCAGAGAGTGAAAAACATTACCCTGCCCATGCTGCGCGGTGCAATTATGATTAATCTGGTATTTGGCCTTACATACGGACTGAAGGTATTTGATATTGTCTATGTGCTGACAAACGGCGGTCCGGGACATGCAACAGAAGTTATTACCACATATTCCTATCAGCTCTATTCCAATGGACAATATGGAATGTCTACGGCACTTAATACGATTCTTCTTGTGATAACCGCAATTATCGGTGTGGTAGTCGTAAAAGTCATGAGTAAACAGGAGGTGCAGCAATAATGAAAAAGAACGTGCGCAATATTGCCAAACAAATCGTCTGTATCATTATGAGTATCATTGTAGTCGCTCCTTTTTATATGGTAGTCATCAACTCTTTTAAAAGCAAGAATGAAGCAGCAAGAATGAGTCTTGCCCTTCCTACAAAATGGTTTTTTAACAATTATACCGAAGTAATTGAAAAAGGTAAATTAGTCCAGGGTTTTGCCAACAGTGTAACCTATGCAGTAGTGGCAACCCTCATTGGAGTAATCAGCTGTGCCATGGCGGCATTCGTAATGTGCAGAAAACGTACAAAGGTGAATAACTTCCTGTATTATTTCGTATTATGTGGATTATTCTTCCCGGTGAACTATGTAACTCTGGTTAAAGTGCTGACTGTTGCCGGACTTGCAAATACGAAATTTGGAATTATTATTGCATTTACCAGTGCGATGATACCGTTTTGTATCTTCACCATACGAAACTTCGTGCTGTCACTTCCGGTAGAATTGGATGAAGCAGCTGTTATCGATGGAGCGGGACCCATCTCCATGTTTTTCAAAATTATTGTACCCATGTTAAAACCAACGCTGGTTACCTGTTTTATCCTGCAGTTCATGGGAGTTTGGAGTGATTTCCTGACACCGTTATATTTATCTAACAAAAGTTCCATGTTCCCAATGAACATTGCAGTATACCAGTTCTTTGGAAAAAATAAGAACTATTGGAACTATATATTTGCAGATATTGTATTGACCTGCCTTCCGGTTGTAATTGTTTACCTGATTGGACAGAAATACATCGTAGGCGGAATGACATCCGGCGCAGTAAAAGAGTAGTTTGTAAACAAAAATTATCATACGTGGACATTTGCACCGTAAAGTGAGAGCTTTTCGCTGTAAATGTCCATTTGTCCATAAAACTATGGAAATCAGATGAAATTTACGTTATGATAGAAACAAAAAAAATAAGCAGAGTATCAGAGCCTGTTTGGAGAATATGGATTCGGACATGCACTGGATAAAGGAGTCAATTTATGAAGATCACATTGAATAAGGAAGCTTCCAGGTTCGGAGAAGCATTTGCTATCGGAAATGGGCACATGGGAGCCATGGTATACGGAGGTATCAAAACGGACCGGCTGGATTTGTCAGAAAATACGTTTTTCAGTGGCAATAAATGCGTGGAAGATAATCAGACCGGAGCAAATGCGGCATTTTATAAGATGCGTGAGCAGACCGCGGCAGGAGATTATGCGGCGGCTTTAGAGACTTCCCGTGAGTTTTACGGAAAACGTGGAAATTATGGAACAAATCTTCCGGTAGGACAGTTATTGATTGAACGTGCGGATGAGATGGGAGAGGCCGCCGGTTATGAGCGAAGCCTGGATTTGGAGAACGGTATTGTGACTTCAAAGTATACGCAAAATGGAGAGCAGGTATCCCGGCAGGCTTTTGCATCTCATGTACATAATGTCATAGTATATGAAGCGGTCAGTGATAAAAATGATATGAATCTTTTATTTTCTTTTCAATCCATGCGGGAAGGGGAATATATAAAATATCATATAGGCGGAATCTTTTTTGTTTGCGAGGCGCTTGAAACGATGCATAGCGACGGAACAACCGGTACATTATTATGCGGAAAAGTATCCATTCATACAGATGGTTTTCCGGAAGTGAAGGAAAATGGAGTCTTAATAAAGAGGGCATCCAGGGCATCCGTTTATATTACCGCAATTACGGATTTTAAAGAAGAAGCATTGGAGAAAGAAAGACAAATTCTTCAGCTGCAAATGAAGATGAACCGTACCTTTGTCAAAGTAGATGAACTGGCGGTTGAAGAAATTCTGGAATCTCATAAAAAAGACATGGAAGAATTATATTCCAGAGTTAGTCTGGAAATCGAAGGTCAGCCATTGGTAAACCGCATGTTCCAGATGGGAAGGTATCTGCTTTATTCCAGTTCCAGAGAGGACTCCCTGCTGCCTGCACATTTACAGGGGATATGGAATGATAATGTGGCATGCCGTATCGGATGGACCTGTGATATGCATCTGGATATCAATACTCAGATGAACTACTGGCCCTCAGAAGTAACAAATCTGCCGGAAACAGCAGTTCCACTGTTTCGCTGGATCAGAGAGGATCTCATACCTGCAGGAAGAATAGCAGCCAAAGAGAGTTATGGCTTAAATGGTTGGGTAGGAGAGCTGGTATCTAATTCCTGGGGATATGCTGCGCCTTACTGGGCATCCCCGCTCTCTCCATGCCCAACAGGCGGTGTTTGGACAATTACACAGATGTGGGAGCATTTTCTGACCAGCCAGGATAAGGACTTCCTGAAAAAGGAAGCTTTTCCGGTGATTGAGGAAGCAGCAGCATTTTTCTGTGAGTATCTGTTTGAAGACGAAAAGAGTGGATGCCTAACCTGCGGCCCGTCTATTTCCCCGGAGAATAGCTTTCTGGTGGACGGCAAGGTTTACCAGATAAGCAATGGATGCACGTATGAGATAATTATGATCCGGGAGTTATTCGACATTTACCTAAAAGCTTGCCGCGTACTTGGACGAAAGAAAAAACGAACAAAGGAAATAGCTGAAAAAACAGGTCGTTTACTTCCCTATCGGATTAAGGCGGACGGGCAGATTGCAGAGTGGAACCACGATTTCCCCGCGGCGGACCTCCAGCACAGGCATACCAGCCATTTATTGGGTCTGTTTCCGTTTGCCCAGATTACACCGGAAAAAGAAGACCTGGCAAAAGCTGCGAAGGCCGTTATTACGGCAAAGCTTACACCGGAGGAAAACTGGGAAGATACCGGTTGGGCAAGATCCATGCTGATGCTGTACGAGGCCAGGCTGCGGGATCCAAGGAAGGCCTATGGTCATATAGAAAGTATGCTTTCCAATCTGCTGGAGCCAAACGGATTTATTATCCACCCACCTACAAGAGGGGCGGGTTCCTTTGACAATGTATATGAACTGGATGGAAATACGGGACTGACCTCCTGTATCGCAGAGATGCTGATGCAGAGCCATAATGGTGTTATCCGGATTCTTCCCTGCCTGCCGGAGCAGTGGTATAAAGGAGAAGTAAAAGGACTTTGCGCCAGAGGCGGTGTTACGGTGGATATAAGCTGGGATCAAAGCAGCTGTAAAGTATATCTCAGATCAAAAAACAACAGGCGGATTTCGATCCAGTATGGTGACAGCAGGAAGACAATCTCTTTAAAGGCCGGGATAACCAGAGAATTACAGTATAATTAACAGATTCTCCATTTTTTGCATTTCCTGTGGCATGAAAAATGACAGTCAGGCATATATTACTCTAAAGAAAATTTTAGGGGAGAAGTAATTGGCTGAGTATCGACGTTTTGTAGCTTATATATATGAGTATGTCAATGGTATAAAAGGAGAAAATGCGGGATTTGTGAAGGTAGAGTCCAGAAACGGTATCTGTCGTATACAATTGCATTTGCAGTCAGTACCAAAAGAAGAGACGAGTCTTCAGGTGGATGGTTTTGTAAGAACCCAGAACCATGTGGGGGTAATCCCCCTGGGCATATGCAGGGTGAACGGAAATATAGCAGAATTCAAAGGAAATACCCCCCATCGTAATTTTGGAAATTCAGATTATACCCTGGACCAGATCGCAGGTATGTTTCTGGAAGGGGAAAATGGCAGTGTTTTTGCAACGGCATGGGATAATGAGCCCGTAGATGTAGATGAATTAAAGAGATTTGCCAAAAATGTTCATATGAAGCAAAAGGCATCAGAGGGAAATAAACAAACACCGGAGGCGGGAAAAGCTGCCAGGGGCGAGAAGGTTCTGGAGTTTAAGGACAGCATGGAAAAGCAGGCTGGTAAGGCTGAAAATAGTGCTGTTTTGGAAGAAAATGAGGAAGTAAGTGCTGATGCAGGCTTTCAAATGGAAGAGAATTCTGAGGCGGCCGTCCCCGCTGCAGTGGAGCCGGTGCAGGAACAGCTGCAGGAAACTGCCGATGCCAGGGAAGTAAAAGATGCGGAAGATTCTCGTCAGGCTGAAGCATCGATAGCAGCAGGGGCAGAAGTTCGTGAAGCATCGATAGGAGCGGAGTCAGAAGTTCGTGAAGCATCCATAGGAGCTGCGCAGGAAGTTCATGAAGCATCCATAGAAGCGGCACAGGCACAGGAAGTTCATGAAGCATCCATAGATGCAGGGAAAGATAAATTAAGCGGCGGAGATTTTGATGGTGAGTCATTGCAGTCTGCATCGGAGGAAGTCTTTAGTGAATCCGTTGAAGCAGTTGGGCCAGATGATTCGGTAAAAAATGTGAGTGAACTCAAAGCAGTTGATGCAGAAGACAATAATGGTCAAAACAATAGCAGCACTCATACAGGCGGAGCCGCAACCGGTGCAGGTTCCCGGAATAATTCTACAGCCTATGCCAGAAACAATGTCAGAAATAATGGACAGCCAAATACCGGTAGCCAGGTACATATGACACAGACACGCGGGCGTCAGCCGGCGAATGGAAGATGTAATATGAATTGTGGCAACAGCGGTCTGGATCGGAAATGGGAGCATTTCCAGTGTCATTACCCTGCTATGGAACCATTTACCGATGATGAAATTGTGGAGTGTATACAGATCGCACCAAAGGATATCATGTTCCTTAGAAGGGATGACCAGAGATTTGCCCGCAATAATTTCCTCTTGCAGAGCTATTACAATTATCAGCATCTGCTGCTGGGAAGGCTTCGGGAAGGCGGATATGTCCTGGGGGTTCCGGGGCTTTATGAAAATCAGGAACGGTTTATGGCGAATATGTTCGGCTTCATGAATTTTAAAGAAGCAAGGCCAGGCAAGCAGGAAAACTTTGGATATTGGCTGAGACCTGTGCGATAAAGGTGTATTTATGAGGAGGTGCTTTTTTAGAAGCACTTCCTCTTTTTTGTGGGTAAGGAAACGTCTTTATTTTAACTGTCGATAGCCCCATATAAAAAGGTGTCAGACATCAATGCCACGGATACCTGCATCAATGCCCTGTTCTTTTAAAATCTGAACAAACACTTCCAGCTCCTCATAGCTATAACTGTGAAATCCTGCCTGTATTACATTTTCAGAATCTTTGTAGGCTTGTAAAAAATATTGTCGGCATCCGTGAAGCCATTCCCCAATCCGGTAGAAATCACTTTCTGAATGCAGTTCCTTAACTACCGTGGTGCGAAATTCATAATCCACGCCGCAGTTCATTAAATAAGTCGCAGATTCCATAATCGCATCCATGGAAAAATTGCGGCATCCAATCACCTTATCGTAATTTTCAGGGGAAGATTTGATATCCATAGCCACGTAATCAATCAATCCGGATTCAAACAGGCTGCGTATCATCTCCGGATGGCTGCCGTTGGTATCTAATTTCACGAGATATCCCAGTGCTTTTAAATTTTCTATGAATAGGGGGAGATCTTTAAAAAGTGTAGGTTCTCCGCCGGTTACGCAGACGCCCTCCAGAATTCCCTGGCGTTTCTTCAGGTAGGCGAGTACTTCCGTATCCTCGATAAAAGGCTCTGCCTCCGGATTAAGAACGAGGCCTGCATTTTGGCAGAAAGGGCAGCGGAAATTACAGCCACCAAGAAAAAGTGTAGCGCCCAGATGTCCGGGATAGTCTAAAAGAGTTAATTTGTTAAAGCCATGTATTTTCATGTAGAGCCTCCTATTTTTGTGTTATCGTAATCGTTTGGTTTGCTTTAAGGTTATTTGTACTGGTATTATTATAGCAGATTCCATATAAAATGCATATAAATTTGGGTTTTGCTGAGAAAGGGACGCTTTGTAGATAGATGTAGTGCGCGGAAAGAAAAGGGGGTGGAAGTTCAACCTAATGGTATTTAGAAATACCTGCTACTTGCGTTCTAATCCTTAAAAGGCTATAATGAACCCAGGAAATACCACTACATGAAGTGTGCATTATTATAATTATATTAAAGAAGAGAGTAAGATAATGGAAGAAAATACAAAGATACATGAGAAGTATATGCGGGAAGCTATCCGTCAGGCGAAAAAGGCGTATGCTATCGATGAGGTGCCGATCGGATGTGTGATCGTATATGAAGGCAGAATCATTGCAAGGGGTTATAACCGGAGAAATACGGATAAGAATACCCTTTCCCATGCAGAATTGATTGCGATCAGGAAAGCAAGTAAAAAACTGGGGGACTGGAGGCTGGAAGGATGTACGATGTATATTACCCTGGAACCCTGTCAGATGTGTTCCGGGGCGATTATCCAGGCAAGAGTATCCGAAGTTGTGATTGGAAGCATGAATGGAAAAGCAGGGTGTGCCGGTTCTGTATTAAACCTGCTGGAAATGGAAGAATTTAATCACCAGGCAGCAGTTACCAGGGGAATCCTGGATGAGGAGTGCAGCCTGATGCTAAGCAGCTTTTTCCGTGAATTAAGGGAAAAGAAAAAGCTTGAAAAACAAAAAAGCAATAATGAAAAAGAAAAATAAAGAAAATTAAATTGAAAAATATCGCAATAAAGCGTGCGGTTCTAATTGACAAATTGGCAAAAACAAGTTATAGTAAATACTGCGTATGTAACACGCATTTAAATTGTCATAAAATTTCCGTGCAGCCGGGGAGTTAGCGGTGCCCTGTACCTACAATCCGCTACAGTAGGGGTGATACCAATCCGAGGGTTTTTTATTGCGAAGCTGCCCTCTATAAGTGGCGTTGACGTTTGGGTCTCGCGCAACAGGAATCTATGAATCGTGTCAGGTCAGGAATGGAGCAGCACTAAGTAGAACCTTCTGTGTGCCGTGAGGCAGCCTGAATTGAGTTAACTGTAGAGGTAACGTTCGTGGTAGGAATTCAAAGTGCGGTGCACGGATTGAAATAAAAGATAGATACTCCTGCAAAGGAGAGGAAGTGTAAGCAATTCTTTTGAGAAATCAAAGAATACTTGCACTATTTTTTTTGCAAAGCCCGGTATTCTTTGGGAGTCATTCCAAAATACTTTCGAAACTGCCGGTTAAAATAAGAAATATTATTAAATCCATTTCCGAAAGCAATGTCCGTGACCGGCATTTCTGAACCAGCCAACTGCCCCAGGGTTCTGGTAAGCCGATAATAATTTAAATATTCCACACAGGTCATATTTACGTGCTTTTTAAAAAAACGCATAAAATGGTAATCACTGAAATGGCATAAACCAGCAAGCTCAGATACCGAGATATGATTTTGATAGTGCTCCTGCATATATAGGAGTACTATTTTTATTTTCTCAGTAATTTCGGTATTATCCGGTGTAAAATCGCAGGATACGGCGGAATCCTGGAAGAGAAGATAAAAAAAGTGAAACAGCAGGGACTTAAGATTCAGTTCGTAAGCCTGCTCTTTTTGTAAATAGCAGTTTTGTATTTTCCAAAAGGATTCAGCCAACTCCCGGTAATTACTGTCCCGGGGGCTTATAATTAAGGGGTGGGTCCATTTCTGGCCGGCAAGGGGCTGCAGATATTTTGTGGTGCAAAAATCAGGATACTGACATCCCAGCATATAAAAACTGAATACGATGCTGTCAGAAACCATAGAATCCGCGCGTTCTGTCTGTGACACACCGTGTAGAACCTGTGGTGGTATCAGAATCAGGTCGCCTTTATGTACTTCATAGGTATTTAAATCAATATTATAGAAGCATGTGCCTTCCCGGATCATTGCGATTTCCATTTCTTCATGCCAGTGTGTTGCCAATACGGTGAAAGTGTCCGGTATGCTGCATCGGTAGAAGGCAAAGGGCATAAAATAGGTTCCATGGCGGGTGCATTCATGAAGATATAAGTAATTGTCCATATAAACTCCGTTCCTATTTAAATATTCTTAATTTAGCAGGATTGTGTTAGAAGATGGTGGTATTATGTTTGTTTTAATATAGCCTCCATACTATAATAACATAAAAGATTTCAGCATGAAAGTAAATAAATAATGCATGTATAGGGCAGGAAAGTTTGAAAGGAGAAGCATATGATTCGTAAATACACCTTCGGAAATCCGATGGAGACAGATGCAGTAGTACATAAAATTGAAAAGGAAACCGGTGAGGTACCCTTTATGGGCGTTGGCGCTGACCAGTTAGCCTTTACCTATAAGATGGACGATAATACAAGAATTTATGGACTGGGTGAAAATGTAAGGGGAATTAATAAAAGAGGATGGCGTTATATCAGTAATTGCAGCGATGATCCAAACCACAGAGAAGAAAAGAATTCCCTGTACGCAGCACATAACTTTATCATTATAGAAGGAAAAGAGAGATTCGGACTATTTTTTGATTATCCCGGCATGCTGACTTTCGATCTGGGATATACAAGCAGTAATGATGTGAGCATTATTCCGGCAGAAGATGGACTGGATCTGTATATAATTGAAGGGGAAAGTATCAAGGATATTGTGAAACAATTCCGCCGCATGATTGGCAGGAGCTATATAGCTCCTAAATGGGCATTTGGCTATGGACAGAGCCGGTGGAGTTATATGGATGAGGATGAAATCCGGGAGGTTGTAAAAGAGCACCGTGATGCCGGAATTCCTCTGGACAGCGTCTATATGGATATAGATTATATGGAACGGTACAAGGATTTCACAATTAATGAAAAGGCATTTCCAGAGTTTCCTAAATTCGTGGAAGAACTGAAAGAGCAGAATATTCATCTTGTGCCGATTATCGATGCAGGGGTGAAAATTGAAGAAGGCTATGATGTCTATGAAGAAGGCGTAGAAAAGGGATATTTCTGTAAAGAAGAAGACGGTACCGATTTTGTGGCTGCTGTATGGCCCGGAAAAGTGCATTTTCCGGATATGCTGAATCCGGATGCCAGAAAATGGTTTGGACAGAAATACAAAGTACTCTTAGATCAGGGAATTGAAGGTTTCTGGAATGATATGAACGAACCGGCTATATTCTATTCGGAAAAACATCTGGATGAAGTCTTTGAGCAGCTAGAAGATTTCAAAGGGAAGAATATAGATCTGGATCTGTATTATAAGTTTAACAGTCTGGTAGGAGGCATTTCCAATAATCCGGATGATTACAAACGATTTTATCACAAGTTCCATGGAGAGGCAGTCCGTCATGACAAAGTGCATAACCTGTTTGGATACAATATGACCAGAGCAGCGGGAGAAGCATTTGAGGAAATGGAGCCGGACAAGCGAATTCTGATGTTTTCCAGATCTTCTTATGTGGGAATGCACCGCTACGGCGGCATATGGACTGGAGATAACCTTTCCTGGTGGTCCCATCTGTTATTGAATATCCGGATGATGCCGTCTCTAAATATGGTTGGTATACTTTATACCGGTGCAGATATCGGAGGATTTGGAGCTGATACAACAGAAGATTTAATGATGAGATGGCTGGAATTTGGTATCTTTACGCCATTGTTCCGCAATCATTCTGCTATGGGTACAAGACGTCAGGAAGTATACCGGTTTGAAAATATTGATGCATTCAAGAATATTATCGGCATCCGCTATGGTCTGCTGCCATACATTTACAGTGAGTATATGAAAGCGGCGTTAAAGGATGAAATGTATTTCAGACCGTTGGCATTTGATTATCCGGAAGATGATTTTGCAGCTAGAGTAGAAGACCAGCTTTTAATTGGAGACGGATTAATGACTGCTCCGGTTTACGAACAGAATGCAAAAGGACGATATGTATATCTGCCGGAGAAGATGAAAATGGTGAAGATGAAGAGCCTTACCGAGAGATCAGTAGAGCATCTGGATCAGGGACACCACTATGTTGACATAGATCTGGATGAGACTGTTATCTTTATCCGTCCAAACCACGTGATCCCAATGTCATCAGGAGGACAGAGCGTTGCGGAAGTTGATTTTGGCAGTCTGGAGCTGCTTGGATATGTAGAGGATAAGGCAGTCTATGAGCTTTACGATGATGATGGATATGGCAAAGATTATGAAAATAGTGATCATTACACTACGATTACCGTAAGCCAGGATGGTACAGTTACGGCTAAGGGAATAATTGAACGAAGATATACGCTCAGCATATAAAAGAAGATATGCGGATATAATTTAAACAAAGTTATACGTATAGCATTTAAACAAAGATATGCGCATATCATTTAAACAAAGATATACGCTCAGCATATAAACCAAAATATACGCTTAGCATATACATGAAAAAGAAGATTAAGATAAAATTTAAACGATAGCTGGTACATGAATCACTTTGTGTACCAGCTGTTTTTGTTGGCATATAGATATTGGGCATGTCTGGATAATGACCGTTTTGATCAAATAGTTGATGAAATTTTGATAAACATGCATTACACTATACCTGATAAGGAGGTAATGCAGATATGGAACATACAATCTTAATTGTGGATGATGAAATAGATATTGTGAATATGCTGGGTGATTATTTTGAATTTAACGGTTACCAGGTAATGACTGCGTTCAGCGGAATGGAAGCGCTGCAAAAAGCAGAGAGGGGACCGGATTTGATCTTGCTGGATGTAAATATGCCGGATATGGACGGACTTACCGTCTGCAGAAGTATCCGGGATTTTGTATCCTGCCCCATTTTATTTCTGACGGCGAAAATAGAAGATGGAGATAAAATCAAAGGCTTTCGTGCCGGGGGCGATGATTATATAGTAAAGCCTTTTAGCATTGATGAACTGGGGGCCAGAGTTGAGGCACATCTGAGGAGGGAGCAGCGCCATGGATGTTCTTCAAGAGTTAAATTCGATCAGGATTTTACAATCGATTATACCGAAAAGTGTGCTTATTATAAAGGGGAGGCAATGGGATTTGTAAAAAAAGAATTTGAGATTATCGAATTTTTATCCCAGAATTCCGGGCAAATATTTGATAAAGAGCGCATTTATGAGAAAATATGGGGATTTGACGGGCAGGGAGACAGCAGTGTAGTGGCAGAACATGTGAGGCGGATACGATCTAAGATGGCAGCCATAGGCTGTAAACCTTTCATTGAAACGGTCTGGGGGGTTGGTTATAAATGGAGCAGGTAGAGAAAAAAAGCATTTCCTTGAGAGACCTGTCCCTGAAACAATCCTTCATGCTTTATATGGTTGTTTTTACCCTGATTGCATTGTTTTGCAGCATATCAATTCAGGCGGTATTTACCAATACGGAAAAAAACATCATCTATCGGAAAATACCGGATAAGGAACAGTTAGAATATTCCACGAGCTATGGGGTTCATACAAAGGAAGGAAAATATTATGAGTATACTCCCCGGGAAGCCAGAATGATACGTATCTGTAATATTGGAGGCGGTATCTCTTTGATACTGAGCTTTTTAGTTATCGTTATAATGGCCGGTTTGCTGTTTTACCGTAATAAACTAAAGACACCAATTACGCTGCTGGAGGAGGCGGCAAGTAAGATCGGGCAGCAGGATCTGGATTTTCACATTTATTATAACTGCAACAATGAAATGGGGAGGCTGTGCCGTAATTTTGAGCAAATGAGATCTTCCCTAGACCAAAATAACCGCGAGATGTGGCGGGCGATGGAAGAGAGAAAGCGTCTGAATGCAGCATTTTCCCATGATTTGCGGACGCCGCTCACGGTATTGCGTGGATATGTGGACATGCTTTCCAAATATCTGCCAGATGATAAAGTTTCCAAGGAAAAGCTGATTGGAACCGTACAGACCATGTCTGCACATGTGACCAGGCTTGAGAATTATGTTTCTAGTATGCATGCACTGCAAAAGCTGGAGGATGTTGATATTAAGACTAGTGTAATAAATTGTGAGGAATTTGCAGAGCAGATCAGAGACTGTGCCGATATACTTTGCAGGGAAAAAGGCATGCAGCTGAAATTTACCACGCATTTTAAATGTTCTAAAATATCAGTGGACCGGGAATTAGTACTGCAGGTTTTTGAAAATCTCATCTCTAATGGTGTACGATACGCGAAAAGAGAATTGGATGTGCAGCTATTTGCATATGGTGAGTATTTTTCCGTAGCGGTCGGTGATGATGGAAAAGGATTTACCAGAGAGGCCTTAGAACAGGCAGTGAAGCCCTTTTATAAAGAAA
>NZ_JNGB01000137.1:0-20578 GCF_001029355.1 Robinsoniella sp. RHS | reverse complement strand
TTCATCCAAAGTAAATTCCGGCATTATTACCTTACCTACTTTTGATGCCATCAGAACTTCCACTGCTTTATGTATTGAAAATGAGCATAAATCCGCCAATATCATGATTTGATATTCTGGCACTTTTTGAAATCTCTTGTCTGGTTCTGTCTTTTTGCATGCCGAATTCATCAATCCACTAATGTAAATAAATTGGCATTTCTCATCTATATAGTTGTCCACGATACTTCCTGTATGGCATATTCCACACTCAATGTTTTGAAATAAAAAGCGATAGTACTTTGCATTCATGATTTTTTTACTCCCCTTTGTCTAATTCGTTCATATGTAGTAATGTTATTATACTTCCTTTAACTTATGCTGATTATAATCGTATTTAAAAAATGAATGGTAATGTACGGGACATTCATTTAGCCAATTATAATTCAACTTGTTAACTGTTATTACCTAAAATTCTTTTTTAGCTAATCCAAATACCATTAGACCAACTATTGCTTGTTTCTGTTGTACTTCCTTTTGTCGCCATATGAACACCTTGGATTCTATAATAATATCCTTTTGCAACAACTAATGATGTACTATATGATGCTTGAGTTGTGTTATAAGCTGTATGATATCTCTGATCCACAGAAACCCAATTTCCATTTACTAATCTTTCTAAATACAGATTGACAATAACTTTATCGCAAGGGCGTGTACACATTGTCATGCCTGATATTTTGATAACTCCATTTCCATAATCATCAATTGATCCATATCCGCTTGATAAGTAGTCTCCACGAGCTTTTGCACTCCACGTTCCTTTCACACTTTTTTCAGATGTTAATAACGAACCATCTACCATCTGACCATCCATTGGTCCTGCTGCATTAACGTTTAGCGACATTAAACTAAAACACAATACTAAACATATTACTATTGAAAGCCTTTTCTTGATTGTTTTCATATTTCCTCCTTTGTATTTATATTTTACATTACATATATATAAACGTATTAGGCGCAAAAATATAACGTAAAAACTAAAAATAAATATTATTTAATAATTTTGTAAAATCTTCTCTAGACATTATTGCTGAAACTGAATAATAAACATAATTATATTCAAATTGTGCAACATACTCTTTTTCCCCATTAGGGTTTTCAATTTCTGATGCTGCAGCAACTCTATTATCTAAATATGTAATCTGAAATGAATCTGTATACTTTCCATCAAAAACTTGATATCCTGAAGAATCCAGGCTTTTTTTACACATTACAACATTTACAATAGTATCATTGTACGTATATTGTACAATGATATTATTTGTAATCTGATCAATATTATAAGTCAAAAACTCCATACCCTTAGGTTTATATAAAAATTTTATTGGTGCTAAATCTATCTTTTCCTCAATCTCCTTATACATCTGGCTCTCTTCTGCTGAATTGCCCTCAATTATATGATCACTATTGTCTATGCTAACCCCAAACAAACACAAGCAAACCATAGCCGCAGCTCCAGCGAATTTCAACACCTTGTCCCGCTTGCGCTGCGCCAGCTTTCTTTTTCCAATCGCAAGGGCCTTCTTATCTTCGTCCGAAAGCAAGTTATATATTTGCTCACGATTCCCTTCACCCTGAGCATAATTTACCTTCTTTTCTTCTCCCACAACAGTCTCCAGAATCTCCTCTGCCTTTGCTGGTTCCGTTTCTTCTTCATCAACCCACTTCTTCTCGTCCTTCAGTTTCTGAATAATTGCAGCGAAAAGTTCAGGTGGTTCCTCTATTTCATCTATGTAATCTAAATTCTGATCTGAATTTAAAATTTTTTCGTATTCATCTGCCTCTATCATTAATTGCCGTCGGAGAGCCTCATCCATATTATCCTCGGATTCTGTAATCTCCGAGAAAATTGGAAAAGGCTCAATTTTATCACTGTTTTTTCTTTGTTTTCCTTCCACTATTTACTCCCCTCTGCACGAGCAACGTTGCGTATATATCCGATAGCTTTTTAATATAATTATATCCCATCCCGCCCAGTCCCGTCTTGACTTTTTTTCATAACAGTATAATATGTATCTATGATGAACTTTTTGGAGGATGAATATGAAACGAATTATTCTTACAGGTGGCGGCACCGCCGGCCATGTTACACCTAATATTGCACTACTTCCTCGTCTGAAGGAACTGGATTACGATGTTCAATACATTGGTTCCTTTGACGGAATTGAAAAAAAATTAATTGAAGAACTTTCTATTCCCTATTATGGAATCGCTTCCGGTAAATTGAGACGTTACTTTGATCCAAAGAACTTTTCAGATCCATTCAAAGTAATAAAGGGCTACTTTCAGGCTCGAAAATTGATGAAGCGCCTGAAACCGGACGTTATTTTTTCCAAGGGCGGATTTGTAGCTGTTCCGGTAGTTCTTGCGGCAAAACACAGACATATCCCAGTCATTATACATGAGTCAGATATGACCCCCGGTCTGGCAAATAAACTTTCCATCCCATCTGCTGATAAAATATGCTGCAATTTTCCTGAAACGCTTTCACACCTACCGGAAGGAAAAGCCTTTCTTACCGGATCTCCCATACGTCAAGAGCTCTTATCCGGTAATAAACTGGCGGCGCTGAAGTTCTGTGGATTTACAGCAAATAAGCCCGTCCTGCTGATTATTGGCGGCAGTCTTGGTTCCGCTGCTGTCAATGCCGCTATTAGGAATATATTACCACAACTCTTGAAAACTTTCCAGGTAATTCACTTATGTGGAAAAGATAAAATCGATGAATCTTTAAAAAATATGGAAGGTTATGTACAATACGAATATATCAAACAAGAACTGGCGGATCTGTTCGCCCTTGCAGATGTAGTTGTCTCCAGAGCAGGTGCAAATGCAATCTGTGAATTACTGGCACTGCGCAAACCAAATCTCTTAATTCCGCTCTCTGCAGCAGCTAGCCGTGGAGATCAGATTTTAAATGCTGCTTCTTTCAAACGTCAGGGATTCAGCGAAGTATTGGAAGAAGAAACTCTGTCTCCGGAGGTACTGCTAAACACTATCCAAAAATTATATGAATCCCGGCGCACCTACGTTGCTGCTATGGAAAAAAGCCAGCAAAATGATGCAATCGGGAAGATCGTTACATTAATCGGACAGGTAATACAAGGAAAGTAGAGGCGCTCGCCTCTACTTTTCTCTATAATCTTTCAGATATTTCTGCCTTATGTACTTCTTAGCCCTGCATAATCTTGCTCGGAATACTGTGACTGCAATCCCAAGTTTTGCCGCTGCCTCTTCCTGGGTCAGTCCATTCACATAGCTTTGGTAAATTACTTCGTACCATCTTTCATTCATCTGCTTTAAATCGTCAAAAATTGTAAACAGCAATTGTGTATTTGCCGTTCTGTTCACTAACTCATCAATTGAATATTCGACCGCTGTATTAATACTGGATGTGGGCATAATCACTTCTCTTCTTACACTTGCTTTTCTGGAATTATCTATCACCGCTCTTTTTGCAGTAATGAGAAGCCATGCCTTAATAAAATCCGGCGCTACTGTATCCATATTGTCATAATATTTCCAAAATACGTGTTGACAGACTTCTTGTGCCAACTCAAAATCCCCAGTCTGATCCAAAGCAGCTTTTATGACCAGACGATGATATCTGTTATATACTTCTGTAAACAATTTATTCTTCATCTTTTGTAGTGTCCTCTTCTCAGCTTATGCTTTAAATTTGGAAAGTATCTCTTCTTTGTCTTTCTCCGTCAAGGTTCCGGGTTTCCACGTTACACCGACATGATCTTTTGTTCTGCGCGGTATGAGATGAATGTGGAAATGAAATACAGTCTGACCTGCTGCTTCCCCATTATTTTGCAGAATATTGATCCCATCGCACTCCAGTGTGTCCATTAACTGAGCAGCCATCTTCTTTGCCAAAGTGTAAGCTTTTTGGAGTAAGGAATCTGGCATCTCGAAAATATTCGCATAATGTTCCTTCGGAATAATCAGAGCATGCCCTTTCGATGCCGGTCCTAAATCAAGTATTACCTTGAAATCTTCATCTTCAAATATTGCCGCCGAAGGTATTTGTCCATTCGCTATTTTACAAAAAATGCAATCATTTTCTTTCATAAACTCTCTCCTTTTCCTAATAATTATTCACTATTATGTTAGATATTTTGTAAAATTATGTCAATAATATGTATTTGCTATTTTTCGAAACCAATGCTATTCTATGCATGGAGGTGTCGATATGTTAACTAAAAATGACGAAAAACAGATGAAAGCCCTCATGAATGAGCGTGAGGATTTCCGCTATATCATAGAAAAGCTGAAAGAAGATCAACAATTTACTGTATCCCAGATTTCTCATGAGATTCGCAATCCTGTTACTTTAATAAACAGTTCTCTGCAATTGATCGAAAAGCAACATCCGGAAGTAAGAAGCTTTGCTTTTTGGAATCAGACCATGGAAGATATGATGTTCCTCAGAAAACTACTGGACGAATTATCCTCTTTCAATAACGGAGAACGCCTTGCTCTTCAGGAAATGAATGTAAAGTCCTGGATTGAGGCTCTTGCCGGGTCTATTGCAACCCATTTACGTGATACTGATATTGATTTTTCCTGTGACTTTCAGAAAGTGCTGCCCCATATTACTGCTGATGACACTAAATTACACCAGGCAGTCTACAATCTGCTGCGTAATGCCGTCGAAGCAATAGACGACTGCGGTCATATTATCTTTCGAGCGTTAACGAAAGATAAAAAACTGATTATACAGGTTATTGATGATGGTTGTGGCATCCAGGAAGAAGATCTGGATACTTTGTTTGCCCCTTTTGTAACACATAAAAAATGTGGCAGCGGACTTGGGCTCGCCATTACCAAACGAATTGTGGAAGCACATGACGGCAGCTTAACCGTGAAATCCACTCCTGGTACAGGAACCTGCTTTACCATCCTCCTTCCTTATTGCTAGCCTACATAGCTGCATTCTTTAGTCATGAATATTTATTAAATTATTGCATGCTATCATGATCATATTGCTCTATCGGGACACGTTTCTTTTTACGATAGAGCAAAATCGCAAGAAGTACGCCTGTTATCAGGCCACCTACATGCGCCGAGTTATCTATTCCCGCACTGGAAAATCCTTGAAACAAGGTAAGGGCTGCCATTAGTCCCAGCCTTTTACCCGTCAGATCTTCCAGTTTTCCTTTATTTCTTGCTATGATAAATACAAGTGCTCCAATAACTGCAAATACTGCCCCCGATGCTCCGGCTGAAACTGCAAAATCACCGGTTTTCATATCATACCACATCGATAACAGGTTGCCTCCAAGACCACCAATCACGTAAATCAGAAGATAACGTATTTTTCCCACAGATCTTTCCAGAGTATCTCCCAGAAAAATAAGCACCAGCATATTGCTGAATAAATGCTCAATTCCAAAATGCAAAAACATGCAGGTGAATAGCCGGTAATATTCTCCATGCTCTAAAACCCATGGAGTAAAATTTGCACCATGAGTCAGCATAAACTGAACATCCTCTGTATCTCCTATTAATTCCATTACAATAAAAATACCAATGTTAAGAAGAACTATAACTAGATTCATTATAGTCCTGGATTTCAAAAAATCTTTAATTTCGTCCATAGAATCGCCTCTTGCCCTATTGTAACAGATGAATTTCTATTTGCATAGTACTAAGTCACAATTATTAACGCAATTTTAACATAGGTTTATACCATGTTACTACATTATTTTACATTTTTAGAATCTGGTTTCTCATTTTTGTACACCTCCCATTTTCGTCTATTTAACCATACATCTTTACATAATAGTTTCAGAACCACATCATTTTTACAATAAAAAGCGGACATCATCTGCCCGCTTTTATTATTTCTGTAAACGCCTATCGATCTATCAACAAGATTATTTGTAAATTTTTGAAAAAGCTTTTCTATGCATTTCTCCTAAATATATTCGATTCCCACTAAAGTGCTTGTGTTTCAATTTGTTGCCACCGTAATAAAATTCCAAACATTTTTAATAACCATTATTATCAGATTATCCATGAAATCATGTCGTTTCATCAAAATATTAAACTTCTATAAAGAATAATGCATTAATTTTCTACTAATTCTTATCTAAAATACTTTTACCATAAGTTTATTTTTATATATGTTTGTTTCCATAAAATAGAACCTGGTTCTACGGTTTATTTCTAATATTTACCAGGTATATTGATGAAAGCTTTAACCTTTGACACCCCCAGCGGTAAGTCCCGAAACAAAATACTTTTGAAGGAATAAAAAGATAAAAAACAAGGGAAGCATTACAATACAAATTGCCGCTGTCAGCATTGGCCAGTTGGTGGTGAACATTCCCTGGAAATTCAGTAAGCCTACTGTGATAGGGATTCCTTTATCGGTCAAAAGAGTGGCTATCTGCGCCCACATCAGTTCTCCCCAAACATAAGTGAAGTTCATTACAAAACAAGTCGACATTGCTCCTTTCATAAGAGGTAGTATAATCTTAACCATTGTATTAAATTCCCCGCTGCCGTCTATTCTTGCCGCCTCTAATAACTCTATCGGTATAGTTTCAAAGAAGTTTTTTAAGATAATAATTGTACCTGGCAGAGACCAGCCAACATAACCGATTATAATTGCCGCGTATTGGAGCTTCAGCAGCCCTGTCTTGGATAACATCATATACAGTGGAATAATCATTGATTCTGTGGGGAGTACCTGGATAACAAGCAACAGTACTAAGACCAGATTTGCAAATGGAATCTTCAATCTGGACAGGGCATATGCCGCACTTAGAGCAAACACCTGTATAAGTACCAGTGATATCACAGCAATGATAACGCTGTTCAAAAAATATTCCCCGATTTTCCCCTCTGTAAAGGCCTGGATATAGTTTTCATAACGAAACTTTTCCGGCAAAGCCCAGACATTCTGATAGAACTCAGGAGTCGTTTTTAACGAAGTAATAAATGAAAAAATAATAGGCAATACATAGAATGCAATGCAGCTCACCATGGCAATACGAAGCAGGATAGAACCAATACTAAACTTTCTAAATGACAAATGGTGTATTTTAGTATTCATAAGTCTCTCCTTTCGCAATTCGTCTGCCAATAATGACACAGATACTTACAATAATTGTTAATATAATACCTATCGCAGAAGCATTTCCAAATTTATTGAATGAAAATGCAGTTGTTATCATTCTTATGGGTGCTGTCATGGATAAATCTCCCGGTCCCCCCTTGGTCATTGTCCAAACCATATCGTAGGTTTTAAATGACCAGAGCATCATCATGGAAAGCGCCAGTTTAATTGTCGGTTTTATGAGCGGCAGGATAATTAATCTCACTGACTTTATATATCCTGCCCCATCAAGCTTCGCAGATTCAAACAGAGAACCTGGAATAGACAGCATTCCGGTATAACAAAGCATCATAATTGTGCCTGAAAATCTCCACCCCTGTACGATGGCTATGGTCCACAGGACTGTACCCCGTTCTGAAAGCCAGCCATGCTGCAAGGAGGTCAGTCCAACCGCTTTTAGTGCACTGTTTAACAGACCATTATCCTGGGCAAGCACAAATACAAACAACAATCCGATTACCGTCATAGGCATCATACTGGGGCTGTAAAATATAAATCTGCAGAAAGCCCCTTCCTTTTTCCCCAGGCGATAGATGCAAAGTGCAAATAAAATTCCAAGTACCATTGCCACAACTGTGGAAACAACTCCTATAAATACAGAATTTTTAAGTGCTGCCACTGTACTTCTCTCGGTCAAAGCATTGATATAGTTTGCTATACCGACAAATCTCATGTCCGAGTTTCCATTCCATTCATAAAATGAAAGCACCACATTCCAGATCAGGGGGATTAACATGGTAAATATAATAATGAGAAAAGCCGGAAGCATAAACAAGCAACCTGCAATTATTATTTTTTTGTTCAGAACGTGCTTTTCCTTCTTCTGTTTCATATTACTATTTCTCACTTTCCAACTGCTGCTGTGCGCAGCGCTTCTAATTCATCCAGACAGGTGTCACCATAGAACAGATAATTAGACGGGGTATTATATACAATGTAATCAAACATTTCCGGAGAAATTCCAATTGGCTCTGTCGGGTAAACCTTTGCGGCATCCACACCATATAATTGATAATCGGGATCTGCAGACGCTATGCCCTTTACAGGTACGACATTCCCCGTGTCTGCATACATTTGTAATATTTCTGTACTGGTTAGATATTTCAGTACTTCCACTGCCTTATCCGGATTCTTTGTATTTGCAGTAATAAAGAATCCATCCGATCCGCCCAGCAGATAATTCATATCTGCCTTCCCCATATTGGGCCAGCTTACAATTTCCACATCAAATGCTCCATTTGCTGCTTCTTTAGCAATTCCACATTGATTATTGGTATTTGCAAACATTGCTACCTGCCCCTGTGCGAAAGCCGCTGTAATCTGATCCTGAGTTGCTGAGACTGCTCCCTCACCCGGATAGAGATAACTTTTGTCATATAAATCTTTTATTTTATCAAAGACTTCTTTTACCCTGCTGTCCGTGAATGAAATTTCACCCGTATTAAACCTATCCAGCTCGTCCTGGTTATCCCAGCACTGCATCAAGCCATTTCTTACAAACCAGCATGCATTATCTGACTTTACACCAAGTGGAAATGCATCCGTATTTTCTTTAATTTTTTCACAGGCATCAACTAACTCATCCCAGGTCCACTGGTCTTTTACTTCCACACCTGCCTTTTTCATTATATCTGTGTTAACCTGCAGCAATGGATAAACGGTTCCAAACGGAACTGCTACATTTTTATCATCAAATACACCCACTTCCAAAGCGCCCTCTACCCAGGTGTTCTTCCAGTCCTGATCCGAATCTAAATACGGTGTAAGATCAAGTGCCATATCCGACGTGGTGAAATTTTTCATTTGATTTGGCCAGTATTGAACGATATCAACTGCTTCCCCGGCTGCAAACGCTGTTTTAACTGACTTTTCTATTTGAGACTGATCCCAGGTTTTAGATATAAATTTTATCTCCGGAAATTTCTCCTGTACCTTTTTTACAACCTCTGAGGTAACGGGAACCTCGGGATTTTCTATCATCAGAACCATTTCAATGTCTTTGTCCACAGCTTTATTTTCAGCAGCTTTATCCGTAATTTCATTGGCAGCTGTATCGGAACTGCTTTCTTTCATCGTTCCTGTAGTCTCCTTTGCATTCCCACTGCCTCCACATCCGCTTAGTGCTGCTGCTGTCATACTTATCGCCAATAACATCCCAACCAATTTCTTTCTCATATCGTTGTTCCTCCTTTTAATCTGACCAGTCTTTCTCGATGCTCTCTAACCGGATTACGTCGTAATGAACCAGCACGCCTCTGAGGTTGTTAAGCATCATACGGTTTCTTTGATATCCTAATTATACGAAAATAAGCAGTCTAAAAAAACAGGAATAATCTACATTAATTATAGAAAATCTACAATTTTCTTATAAAACCAAAGCAGGAAGAACCCGGGCTTATCACCCTGATTCTTCCTGCTCCTGCACACTTCATTTATTACCCCTTTTTACATTCTGCCGGTGAACACCCCATACATTTTTTAAATGCCTGGGAAAAATAGATGGAGTCATGAAATCCGACCTTTTCTGCAACTTCGTATATTTTCAGATCTGTGTCTACTAGCAATACCTTTGCTTTTTCCATACGCATCCGGTTCAGATATTCTTTAAAAGAAACTCCGACCTCTTTTTTAAACAGATGGCTGAAGTAATTTGGTGTCTTTTCTATATATTCTCCCATATACTCAGCTGTCAGATTTTCCATATAATGCATCTCTATATGATGAACAGCTTTTGCAATTGCACTGCTGTACTTATTCCATATCTCCTGCTTTTCCTGATTCAAAGCCTCCTTAAACAACATTTTTGAATATTCCAGATAATCATCCAAAAAATAATACTTATCTAGACGGGCATGTATGGAAACTGTATGAAATGGTTTTTTTCTGTATTCATTTTTTATGTAATAATTATTTACTTCGATACAACTGTCCAATAAAAACTCCAGTACAATATTCATATCTATAACCCTGTTATGCCGCATGATGTTCCCCACCTGGTCCACTATTTGTTCTATACGGGACTCACTTTTATTCAAAAAAGCTTCTGTTAGAGCTCTCGTAAGAACTGGTTTATTCTTAATTTCATCTGTTTGGCGATTCCTGCAGGTCGCCCCAGTCTGAATGTGGACACTTTCTCTTCCGTCACAGATGCGGTATTCCAGCCAGCTGCATGCAAGATCGTATCCCCGTTTTACCTGAGATAAGGGCACTTCCGTGCTGACCCCAAGGGAAATCGTAATCCTACCTTCCCGATACCAGTCACACTGTTTCATTTTATCATAACAGCTTTTCATCTTGTTCTGCTGATTAAACACATACAGACTGGAAGGCAGTGCAGGCATTAGAAGAAGATACTGGCCTCCCCTGATACGAAAACAGCTGATATCTTCCTCCAGACTCTCTATATAATACAGCACCTTTCGATCCAGTTCACCATAATCACTCCTGTCAGTATCCGGATCAGCCATCAACGCACCGCAGATAGCAGTTCTGGTATCCATGGCACGAAATCTTGTTTGAAGAAATCCCACAATTACATTTGGATCTACCACCTCTGCGCGAAGCACCTCCCGAATAAAATTTTTTTCATATGAACTTTGATATTCCTCTACTTTTGCCTTTGAAAAGCGCTCCTGTATTATTTTCTGCTTTGTTCTGCTGATGAGACCGATTAAATTTTTAACTTTAATAGGTTTCAGTTCGTAGTCCTCTGCACCGTATTTAATAGCACTTTTTAAGTATTCAAAATCAGAATAGCCGCTGATCATAATTACTTTTACATTTTCATCCTTTTCCCGAATCCTCCGCAAAAATTCCAGACCATCCATTTCCGGCATCCGGACATCTGCTAAAATAATATCCGGTCTGAATTCTTCATATATGACCAGTCCTGAAGCTCCATCACCGCAGTTTCGAACTTCTTCTATACCCAGACTGGACCAGTCTATTCCTTCGGTTATTCCTTCTCTTATCTGTACATCGTCATCGATAATCAAGATTCTCATTTATTCCTTCCCCCTGCATTGGCATCGTCACCCTGACTTCTGTTCCTACACCTGTCCTGCTCTTGAAATACAACCCATATTCTTTTCCATATTTTAATTTAATCCGTTGATCCAGGTTCTTCAGGGCAAATACATTGTGCTCTTCCTGAGCATCCGCCAATTTTTCCCGTATCTTTTCTTCATCCGTACCAACCCCATTATCACGGACAATTATCGTCAGCAATTCGTCCTCCTTTTGAATCCATACTTCAATTGTTCCGCCTTCTATCTTTGGTTCTAACCCATGCAGCATTGCATTTTCCACCAATGGCTGAAGAATTAACTTGGGAATTTTAAAATATTTCAAACCCTCTTCCATCTCAATCCGCATTTTAGCACGGTTTTTATACCGGGAATTCATGATAAACATATAATTTTTAAGATGATTTACCTCTTCTTCAATAGTCACCATTTCTTTTCCGCGGCTAAGTACATGCCGAAAGATATCAGACAATGCCTCCAGCTGTTCAGCAACATCATAATCCTTTTCCTTAACTGCAAGCCAATGAATGGAATCCAGTGTATTATATAGAAAATGTGGGTTGATCTGAGAAGTTAACAGTTGAAGTTCCGCCTCCTGGCTATAAATCTTAGATATATATACCTCCTGAATCAATTCTTCCAAACGTTTTGATACCTGTACAAATTCGCTGCTTATTGTCCCAATCTCATCCCGGCTGTTATTCACCAGTTCAATATTAAACTGCCCTTTTTTTAGCTTTTTCATTTCCCCAAGCAGCTTGTCCAAAGGCCGGATAATAAATCGTTCCTGCACTTTTGCAAATATAAAACCAAAAGTCACACAAAGGCTAACGGCCAATACCATTAAATAAACATACAATGTATTGGATCTCAGAATCTCCTTAGTGGGAACCTCATTGACCAAATACCACCCATTCCTATTGCTTTTCGTATATAAGACCGTCATATTCTTATTTTCAATGGTGGTTTCAAAATATCCCTGATTCCCCGCAAGCTTGTCTCTGATTTGTTCATACCTGCTGTATGTCTGACCAAGTTCTTCTTTATTGGTAGCTGACATAATGTTTCCATCGCAATCCATTAAGAAACTTTCCCATGAATTCTGATTGAGATAAGGCTGATATGCCGCACACAGCTCTTCCTCCGGAACACTGATACTTAAGACAGCATTTACACCTTCCTGTGGATGTATACCATTGTAATATGTAACAACTGTTTCTTTTTTATCTTCTTTATATAGAGGAAACAGATCCAGAATATACGGCTGGGACCAAAAGCTCTTCCCTTCTGCCTGCTCCATCTGTTCTATGTACTCTTTGTTTTCCGTATGCAGAACCTTTCCCCTCTGATAGATGATTTTCCCATCCATACTCAGACATAGCGCACTGAAATATTCCTTATTCCTGGTTGTGCTGTCATACCATTCTTTCAGTTCCCAGTAATCTTTCTTCGTGGCTGTTCCAAGCAAAATTTTCTGCATCCAGCTGTTAATCATCAACTTTGATGTAACATCCTCTACGTCATAAAATATTTTATCCACATCTTTATGTACTTCTTTTAGTATAATAATACCAGACTCACAACTGCTTTTTTTGTCAATATGATTGATCCATATAGAAAAGCATCCCCCCGCAATCAGCAGCGGAATAATCACAAAAATCACTAATGATGAGAATAACTTTCTTTTCAGCGTTAAATCCCTGAATTTTCCCAATCCACATTTCCCCCTCAGTATCTTCCTATTATCCACATTTTACATCGTACTAACCACAAAAAGCAACCTCTTCTCTCCATGTTATAAGGCACCGCTCTCATATAACATCCAATATGCTATATTATAACAATCCTTTCGCAATATTTACAAATATTGATTTTATATCCTACCAATTTTGTCAATATATAATAATCTTTTTCATTAAGACCTACTGTATTCGAAAAAGTGCATCACCGCCCTTGACGTGTATACAATGTACATGTTATGATAATCCTGTCAATTAATTAACAATACTTCAATAAATATTCCCTGGCTTTTGTGGGGAAAATTAAGAATATCATATCGTAGGAGGTAATGTATGAGAAGCGAATGGAATGATTTTAACAGTGGTGTTTGGACAAAAGAAATTAATGTCCGTGATTTCATCCAAAAAAACTATACAGTTTATGAAGGTGATGAATCCTTCCTGGCTGAGGCGACAGAAAACACGAAGGAACTGTGGGCTCAGGTAATGGATCTGAACAAAAAGGAACTGGAAGCCGGCGGCGTGCTGGATATGGATACTAAGATTATCTCCACCATTACTTCCCATGGTCCTGGATATTTGAATAAAGAGAAAGAAACGATTGTTGGATTCCAGACTGACAAACCTTTCAAGCGTTCTTTACAGCCTTACGGCGGTATCCGCATGGCGGCAAAAGCTTGTAAAGACAATGGTTATGAATTAGATGCTGAAGTTGATGAGTTTTTCACAAAACACAGAAAGACACATAATGCAGGTGTATTTGATGCCTATACTCCGGAAATGCGTGCATGCCGTTCCAGCCATATCATCACCGGACTTCCGGATGCTTATGGACGCGGACGTATCATCGGCGATTACCGTCGTGTTGCTCTGTATGGTGTTGATCGTCTGATCGAAGACAAAAAAGACCAAAAAGAAAGCACACGTACCATCATGTACTCTGATGTTATCCGTAACCGTGAAGAATTATCCGAACAAATTCGTGCTCTTGAAGAATTAAAAAAATTAGGTGAAATTTACGGATGCGATATTTCCAAACCTGCTACAAATACCAAAGAAGCAATCCAGGCATTATACTTTGGTTATCTTGCAGCTGTGAAGGAACAAAACGGTGCAGCTATGTCTCTTGGACGTACTTCTACTTTCATCGATATCTATGCAGAACGTGACTTAAAGAATGGCACTTTTACAGAAGAAGAAATCCAGGAATTCGTAGACCACTTTATTATGAAACTTCGTCTTGTTAAATTTGCACGTACACCTGAATATAATGACCTTTTCTCCGGTGACCCGACATGGGTAACAGAATCCATCGGTGGTGTTGGTATCGACGGACGTCCTATGGTAACAAAAATGTCTTTCCGTTATCTTCATACTTTAGACAACTTAGGACCTGCTCCTGAACCAAACCTGACCGTACTGTGGTCCACAAGACTTCCTCATAGCTTCAAGGCTTTCTGCGCTAAAATGTCTATAAAGTCTTCTGCTATCCAGTATGAGAACGATGACCTCATGCGAGTAACTCATGGTGATGATTACGCAATTGCATGCTGTGTATCATCTATGCGGGTTGGTAAAGAAATGCAGTTCTTCGGCGCAAGAGCAAACCTTGCAAAATGCTTATTATATGCAATCAACGGTGGTGTTGATGAAGTATCCAAGAAACAGGTTGGACCGAAATACAGACCAATCACATCTGAATACCTTGATTATGATGAAGTTATGTCCGCATACAAAGACATGATGCAGTGGCTTGCAAGAGTTTATGTAAATACTTTAAATATCATTCACTATATGCATGATAAATACTGCTATGAAAAATTACAGATGTCTCTGCATGATGAAAAAGTAACACGCTGGTTCGCAACCGGTATCGCTGGTCTTTCCGTAGTAGCTGACTCTCTGTCTGCTATCAAGTATGCAAAAGTTAAAGCAGTCCGCGATGAAGACGGAATCGTTGTTGACTACCAGGTAGAAGGCGACTTCCCAAAATACGGAAACGATGATGACCGTGTTGACAGTATTGCAGCTGACCTTGTAAGAACCTTTATGAAATATATCAGCGGAAACCACACATACCGTGGCGGTATCCCTACAACTTCTATCCTGACAATTACCTCAAACGTTGTTTATGGTAAAAACACAGGAGCTACTCCGGATGGAAGAAAAGCCGGAGAACCATTTGCACCGGGTGCGAACCCAATGCATGGACGTGATGAGCACGGAGCAGTTGCTTCCCTCGCATCTGTATCCAAACTTCCATTCCGTGAAGCACAGGATGGTATTTCCAATACCTTCTCCATTATTCCGGGAGCACTTGGTAAAGATGATCAGATCTTCGCAGGCGATATCTCCGTAGATATGGATCTTGGCTGTGGAAGCTGTAATGCGCCAACACTTTTTGACGGCGTAGAAGATGAAGAAAACTAAAATCTAAATTAATTATATGGAGAGGGCTTATCCTCCCCATATATTCGAAATAGATGTAACCGATTGACGCACAGGCAATTATCAATTATAAGGAGGACAATACTATGACAGTAAATAATGCTCAGGTAGAAAACTTAATTAATCTTTTAGATGGCTATGTTGAAAAAGGCGGCCATCACTTAAATGTAAACGTGTTCACCCGTGATACATTACTGGACGCACAGGCTCATCCCGAAAAATATCCACAGCTTACCATTCGTGTATCCGGTTATGCTGTAAACTTTAACAAACTGACAAAAGCACAGCAGGATGAAGTTATTTCCAGAACATTCCATGGTGCAATGTAATATTGCGTGATTGTCATCAATCAAAGGATTCAGGAGGTATAACTATGAAAGGCCGTATTCATTCTTTAGAGAGCTTTGGTACTGTAGACGGGCCGGGTATCCGGTATGTTGTATTTACCCAGGGATGCCCCATGCGCTGTCAATACTGCCACAACCCGGATACCTGGGAGGTAAATGCCGGCACATGGATGGATTCAGAAGAAATTCTGTCCAACTATGATAAGAACCGTGCCTTTTATAAAAACGGAGGTATCACCGTCACCGGCGGTGAACCTCTCCTTCAGATTGACTTTGTAACAGATCTCTTTGTAAAATCAAAAAAAGAAAATATTCATACGTGCATTGATACTTCGGGCATCACCTTTGTTCAGGGAAATTCCGAGTATTTAAAAAAGCTTGATCGTTTATTATCCGTGACAGATCTGGTTATGCTGGATATCAAGCATATTAATATGGAAGCTCATAAAAAGCTGACCGGGCACTCCAACGAACGCATTCTCCAGTTTGCCGAATATCTGGAAAAAAAGAAAATACCTGTGTGGATCCGCCACGTACTGGTACCCGGAATTACTGATGATCCAAAGTATCTGAAAGAGCTTGGCAATTATATAGGGGGTCTGTCTAACCTGAAGGCACTGGATGTGCTTCCCTATCACAATATGGGAAAAAGTAAGTATGAACAGCTGGGAATCGATTATCCACTCAAAGATCTGGACAATTGTCCCAAGGAAAAAGTTGTATGGGCAAAATCCCTGATTTTAGACGGAATTCGACAAAAACGGCAGAAAAATTAACAAATATTTCACTTGTATATTCATTATAAATGTATTAGAATAAATTGAAAGGCTTGGTAGACAAGTCAAAAAACAGTATATTAATTAAGGAGGATATTATCATGGCATATGTAATTTCAGATGAATGTGTAGCTTGTGGATCATGCGCTCCAGTATGTCCAGCAGAAGCAATCAGCGAAGGTGATGGAAAATACGTAATCGATGCAGATACTTGCTTAGATTGTGGAACATGCGAAGCTGAATGCCCAACAGGCGCTATCTCAGCAGAATAATTAAGGTATTTGAACACGGGAGATTTCCTCCCGTGTTTTTTTATGTCTGAAAACTAATCCCAGATTTAATTCACTGCTCGCAGCCGGCAGGCAACCTGCTGCTTAAGCCAGAACAGCACTATGCCCAGTGGACTTGGAGCTCACTCAATAAAAAAGATATAGAACATAAAATTTATGATCTGAAGGATGAAACAATGTATAAAACCTATATCTCCTTTAATGATTATCAGTCTTTCTCAGATTTTAAATCGTTTGAAAAAGAAAATGATATAAATCTATCATGGGTGGCATGCAGAACCGGTGAGACGGATTCTTACCTGGACTATATAACCGGTTTTCAAACTCAGCCGGAAGGTATTATCCAACACAATCCTTATCCGGACAGATATCCATATTTGAAACTGGATTCAACTGATCTATCTCTGAATGAGCTGGATGCATTGACAAATGATGAAAACACCATGAAAAATCATATGGTCAGTATGCTTCGGTATCTTTCTAATCAGAATACCTTCTGCAAAATGATTGGCATTGAAACAGGAATTTTAAAATCTACATCTTCTTATATAGAAGAAAACGGTTTATCTATTTACGGCTTCGTAAGCTGGCTTAACAAAAAAGACATTGAAAAATTACAACATTCAGATATTATAAGATCTGTTTATTATGAATCCTGAAATACTTGCAAATCGTACATTATACGACCTGACGCTGGTCTATTCAGACCTAAACAAAAGTGCTCACCTATAATTATAAGGCGAGCACTTTTGTAATACCAGAGAATAAAGCAGCATAGGTATATAGAGGAAAAATACGTTTTACAATCAGTGTCTCCAAAAAAAGAATCCTTTTTTCTGCTTTACATCCTCGGACTTCGTTGCAGCCACAAGACGTTTAGAGCCCTGGTTCTGGTGCGCGCGGATAGTCTCATCCAATCTTCTGTATCTGTCTTCCTCTTTTTCCTCACGCAGCTTCATCAGGTAGTCAATTTCTTTGGTGACACTTTCACTGATCTGCTCATTCAGCTCTTTATTATTTTCCTTTAAAGCAGAAGTGACGATGTTACCCACAATTTTTTCAAATTGCAACAGCTTGTCCACATTGAAATCCAGATCTGACAGCGCCGTTTCCAATACATCTGCATCGCACTTTTCGGATTCTTTTTTATCCGAAGACATTTCTTTTTTACTGTCCTTAGCGGCTCTTTCCTGTTTGTTTCCATTCTGATGGGACTTGTCCTTCGAACCTTCATTTGAAATCTCCTTATGGGGCTTCTGAGGGCCTTCAGATGATTGTTCTTTATGTTGATCTTTCTCTGGCATGGAATCAATATCCTGCTCCGGTTTATTTGCTTCATGATCTTTATCAAGTGATTTCCTGTTTAGTTTTTCTTCCAGGTGAATAATATTATCTGTATTCTTGATTTCTCTTTTTGCAATCTCCGGTATTAAAACTTTTATCGCTTTTAATTGAAATCCTCTCTCTTTGAGTTCTTTAATATTCTGGAATATACGAATATTTTCTTCTGTATAGTATCGGTGACCCAGTTCCGTCCGCGCAATGGGAAGCTCCAGCTCCTCTTCCCAATAACGCAGAACATGCGCTTCAACTGCGACCTTCTTAGCCGCATCGGAGATCATATATCTCGTCTCGTCCATTATTTCCATACGTCCCCTCCATTATAAAATAGAATCTATACAGGCATTTTGGCCATAAGCAAAAAGTAAATCTGCACATGGCTATTATATCATATTGATTCTTAGATTCAAACATGGAGATATCGCAATTAATGTCAGGAATATGCCTGATTCATCAGTATAATGCAGGCTTCGACGTATTTCCTGTTCAACGTGTTTAGTACATTGCTAATTTTTCCAAACGGGAAACCTCTTCTTTTGTTAAGATGTATTTTTCCTGTACCTTAATAAGGGGTACATTGTTATGAATGTCTTCTAATGCATTCAGCATATCACACCTGGCTTTACCTGTTGCCCGCGTTACTGCTTCCCCTACTGCCTCTTCTATTTCCGTTTTAAATAACTCCCTGATTGCTTCACACATATTATTCTTTGCCTCCTTAAACTCATTTTTATTGGATCTTATAATAAGATTCATCGCTGACTGATAGAGCTGGTTTTTTTGATTCTTTTCGTATTCCCATGATAAATTTTCAATTAGCCTTCTGTCATTTATTCCTTCATCTAATCCTCTTAACCACAGATTTTCCTCTTTTGTAAGCATTCTGGTTATGAGTAACTGCATTGGCATAATATCACTCAAAATATAAAAAATCAGCATGAATCCACTCCCTTCTTTGGATCCATTACCACAACTACTGTATGCCTCAAGATAAGAAGCGAAAAATCCATTTTATTTTTTAATCATACTCTAATGCGAGTTAATATACGGCAAACGGGACGTGCAGATAGAATAATTAAACTTCAAACAGGAACTAATACTTACTGCAATACCTTTAAACCACCTTGCCAGGAATATCATTTTAAACACAATACTTAAATTTTTTTAAATGGGAATTAAAAGCAGAACTGCTCTATTAGAAATATATTTTTATAATAGAACACAACATCTTAATAGTCAACACAAATATTTATATTATATAATTTATATATTTATATTAACATATTGTATATAAATTTTATAATAAAAGCGCTCACCGTTTAAGATGAACGCTCTTTCCTTTATTTCTGCATGTTTGCAAATTTCGTGTAATTCGGCAGCCAAACAAGTTCTATCGTGCCTATCGGACCATTTCTCTGCTTTGCAATGATAACTTCCGCAATATTGGGCCTGTCTGTATCTTTGTTATAATAATCGTCACGATACAGGAACATTACCACATCGGCATCCTGCTCAATCGCCCCGGATTCACGAAGGTCAGATAACATTGGCCGATGTTCCGGCCTCTGTTCAACGGCACGGCTAAGCTGGGACAGAGCAACCACAGGTACATGTAATTCCCTTGCAACTTCTTTCAGGGAACGGGAAATATCTGAGATTTCCTGCTGCCTGGAATCCGTTTTTTTACTTCCGGTCATCAGCTGCAGGTAGTCGATGATAATAATTCCCAGATCCTGCTCAAGTTTATATTTACGGCACTTGGAACGTAAATCATTAATTGAGATACCCGGTGTATCATCGATGATCAAATGGGATTTTCCAATAATTCCTGCACCTTCTATCAGCTTAGACCAGTCTTCATCTGACAGATTTCCTGTTCGTATGGATTGTGAATCAACCTTTGATTCCAGAGAGAGCAGACGATTTACCAGCTGCTCTTTTGACATTTCCAAACTGAAAATAGCCACTGTTTTATTTTCTTTGAAAGCCATGTTCTGTGCAACATTTAATACAAAAGCAGTTTTACCCATGGATGGACGGGCTGCTATCAGAATAAGATCGGAGGGCTGGAATCCTGACGTTTTATAATCCAGGTCTATAAATCCAGTAGGGATTCCGGTAACACTTCCCTTATTCTTGGCAGCCTGTTCTATTTTATCCAACGCGTTCAGCACTACCTCTTTAATCGGAACATAATCACCCGAGGTATTGCACTGGACGATATCAAATATCTTCTTCTCAGTATCTCCCAGAATGTCTTCCAGCCTGTCCTTAGCCACATAACAGGTATTAGCGATATCTTCCGTAGTACGAATCAATTTTCTGAGCATTGATTTTTCCTGGACGATATTTGCATAGTATTTTACATTTGCCGAGGTTGGTACCGCATTTAGCAGATCCCTGACAAATTCCAGGCTGCTGATTTCAGGAGGAACTTC
>NZ_JNGB01000136.1:0-15669 GCF_001029355.1 Robinsoniella sp. RHS | reverse complement strand
CATATTCAGGAGTTGACCAGAGATTCAGCACCTTCTTAACGGTATCCATATTCTTAGAATTTTTATAAACTACAAAACCAGCAGATGACATATTCTCTGTCATTACATCCACGCCGTCTTTCATAGACATTGCGAACATTCCTATCTTAGCTTCCGGATTAGCCTCCAGCACTGAGGCTGCAAAGAAATCACCGTTAAAATGCATGGCTGCTTTACCTTCGGCAACCGCAAGAATAGCATCGTCATAAGTAGCGGAAGCAAAATTATCGTTCATAAATCCTTTTTCATAAAGGCTTAAGTATTTATCAATTACTTCTGCAAACTCAGGAACATCCGTCCATTTTGCTTCATTTTTCATTATCTTTTCGCTGAACTCTTTCACTTTCTCATCACCAAGGGTCTTCGCAAAATTATCGGTCATAAGAACCTGGGGAACCCAAGTGTCCTTTGGCATAAAAATAGGTGTTACTCCGCTGTCCTTGATCTTCTGGCATACATCCAGGAATTCCTCCCAGGTATTTGGAACAGTCACGCCGCACTTCTGAAATACATCTTCGTTATAAGTAAATCCATGTACCCCTGGTACGGACAGGAACGGAAATCCATAAATTTTACCATCATCTGCTGTTACATTTTCCGGTATCTTTAATTTGCTTACCCATTCTTCACCGGACATATCTGCAAAATTAGCAGCCGGATCCACGATGTCATAAATAGCAGGCACATTGTAATCGATTAAGTCCGGACACTCACCGGAATTCAGTTTCATTTTAATCATGTTCAGTGACTCATCATCCGGAACCACCTGAACATCCACTTTAATATTCTCTTCCTTCTCTAACTTTTTAATCATATTCTGCAGACCCGGGAAATTCCTGGACTGCTGTACAAGTGCGGTGATCTTCTGTGTTTCACCTGTCTTACTTTCTTCGGCCCCCTTCGTTTCTGAATCTGCCTGAGCCTCGGTAACCTCTTTGCCTGATGTAGCCGCCTTATCCGAACTATTATTGCCCGTACCGCATGCTGCAAGTGAAAGAACCATTGCTGCCGATAACAGAACTGCTGCTGCTTTTTTCTTTTTCATTTATAATACTCCTCTCTCTGATTTATATTTATAAAATAATACAATTTTAGGTTTTCGTACATGCCATATTTTAAAATGCTGCATGTCCTTTTTTTAAACTTTTTACTATTTATACCATCTGACATAATCCACTTCCATTTCAGCCGGAAGAAACTCATCTGCAATAGTACCAATCCAGCCCCCAAGTCCATAGCTTAAAATAAAGATTTCCGGAGTATTGGGCACATTATTTACCTGTGTTGCCACTACCTCTCCGTCCAGCATAAAATGAATGTACTCAGGTGTCCATTCCATCCCAAACTTATGCCACTTATATGGATTCTTTATAGTTGGCTGTGTATGGTATTTCTCATGTGGATCATATGTATAGTTGTCATAATGCATGGTAATCCAGTATTTTTCAGCAAGTCCTGCATATTCCGGTGCTCCTTTCGGATGAGGCCTTTCCAGAATATCAATCTCGGCACCAAAATTCTTTTCATCTCCCCAGAGCCAGCCGCCATTTACTTCATCTGCCTGAGGCATTGTCCACACTGCCGGATTGCTTCCCGGTACATCCGGGATTTTAACCATTGCCTCTACATATCCATATTTTTCTTCTAATTTATCTCTTGTCTGCACCATCGCAGAACGATAATGGCTTGTCTGTCCGTCAAAAAACGTATCTTCTTTACTTCCAAGCAGCCGTAAGGTTCCTTCCCTTACATATGCATTATCAGGATGAACCGCAATCTCCGGTGAATTTCCGTATCGGAATAATCCCGACTCTTTTAAGTCTACACACCAGTTATTCCATTTTGTAAGATCCAACGCATCACCACTGAAGTTATCTTCAAATATAAGAACCTTTCCGGGAATTTCAGGTGCTGTTGCTGACGATACACTCACTTCACAGAATGCTGATTCTCCAGCTTTCGTATATCCGGTTATCGTTCCGGTCCCTTCTTTTATCCCCGTTACCGTACCGTCTTCTCCAACCGTTACTGCCCCGGGATTGCTGCTGTTCCATGTGATTCTCTGTCCGGTATATTCCGTTAACTGAAGTGTTTTACTCTCTCCTTCTGTCAACGCCATAGTCTGCTGGCTGATACCAGCCTTTTTAACGGTTTCATAAAAGGTAAACTCCGCTGCGGTTGCTGCTGTCTCTGAAACGCCACTCCCTAAACTGCCCTTTTTAATCTGAATCTGAACAGAGGACAGCGGAGCTTCCCCACCAAGTACTACTTCCTTATCCCTGGAATTATTTTCCCATGATCCCTGTTCCACAATGGTAACCGTATCTCCATCCTGTGATGTCCCATATATGGAGTATTCCAGAATCTGCCCATTTGGATTGTTATCCTGCCTGGGTGTATAAACGAGCCTGGAAATCATTTTAGGCACAGCAAAATCCACGTCAACTACAATGGGCTTTTCGTTTAACCCCTTGTCCCCCGCTTCCCATGCGGCGTCCCAAAAAGTGTTCCTGTCCCGGTCAAATGCTTTTGCAATTTCAGCCCCTCTGTGCTCACTGTTTGCCGTAACACTCATTTCTCCTGCATCCACTTCCTGCTGGTAATCATTACTTTTCCCGTTTTCCTTTGCCATTGCCAAAAACCCCGCAGAACAGAAAACCATTGCAAATGTCAAAGTACCATAAATAAATTGTTTTGATTTCATCTTTTTCCTCCCATTTTTTTTTACTACAATTATTACCTTATAGGAATCCTTCAAAATTGTACATGTACAATATTCAAATCTTATATGTACAAAATTAAAAAGCCCTTTTCACAGAATACTTGTGTTCAGCGTTTCCACCTGAATATTGCCAAAACAGTATAATAGACAGCATAAGTGCCCTGACGCAAAACTGCGGCCAGGGCACTTATGTTCTCATATCATTTCTTACTTGTAAATACCACAAATTTATGACCGTAATTACTCCAGACAGAACATGGCTCCTTTGCAAAATAAAAACTGCTAAAGAGCGCCTCAGATTCGGAAAGCCGAAATGCCAGCTCAAACAACTCCTGTGTCATGGTAAAATAGATCTGATCCTCCTTTAAGCACAATTTCTCCAGATATTCTATTTCCTCGGGTTTTAACACTGTCTGAATACGATCTCTTTCATCCTGTTTTAAACTGCCATAATAAAAATCCAGATAAGAATTCTCCATACCATTTTCTATGATTTTATCCTGAAGATACTGATACAGATCATCTTTGGATCCTTCTAAATACACCCAGTCATAATCCCGGAATCCCTCATCTATATTCTGCATACAGATACAGCCCTTATTTATTAACTCTTCCACCGTCATAGGCACCGGTCCGAATATCTCCTTAGACATTTTCAGAATTTCCAGCATATGGCCGATATTGCCTTCCCCGGCAAACTTTTTCATGTTGAAGAAATTCTCTTCAAATCCCAGCCAATGCAGCGGATGCTTTTCCGGCTTGAGTGTGACATCATGTTTTAACACTCCAGCATATACTTCCATTCTCATATCCTGCAGGTGCCAGCAAAAGTCCATAAAGTAATACAACTCTACATCCTCCCTGCCGATACCGGTCTCTTCCTCCAGCTCACGGTAGGCCGCATCCTCTGAGGTTTCTCCCGGTTCTATTTTTCCTCCTACAAAATTAAACAGACCCTCATACGGATCATTCATTCTTTTACAAAATAGTACCCGGTCCTTTTCAGGATTCAAAATAATAATCGTATTATAATTACGCATAACTGCCCCCTATCCCTGTATTATTAAAGGCGTATCAGCTGAGAATCTTGCTTTACAGAAAGTTAGCAAAAATCGAGGCTCCCACTACGGTTAATATACCGGAAACCGCAATTGACAAACTGCTCATTGCTCCTTCTACCTCTCCAAGTTCCAGCGCTTTTGATGTTCCGATTGCGTGTGAAGAGGTGCCCAGTGCCAGCCCTACCGCTATTGGTTCGTAGATGCGGAATAACTTGCACACCAGCTCCCCAACAATATTTCCAAGTACACCGGTTACAATAATAACAGCCACCGTAATTGTCGTAACTCCGCCTAATTCATCCGACACTCCCACTCCAATTGCAGTCGTGATAGACTTTGGTAATAGTGTAACATAATATTGATGTTCAAGTCCAAACAAATATGCCAGCGCCAGCACGCTGACTAAGCTGGACAGTACTCCGGACACGATTCCAAAAGTTACCGCCACCATATTCTTTTTCAAAAGCTCCAACTGCTGATATAGCGGTATCGCCAGACAGACCGTCGCAGGAGTCAGCAGATAACTGAGATATTTTGCGGATTCATTAAAACTGTCATAATCCACACCCAGGAGTTTAATCACCAAAATAACAAATATAATGGATATCAGCAACGGATTAAAAACTGCCTTCTTAAATTTTTTCCGTATCAATATCCCTAATACATATCCTAAGATACATACTGCAACGCCAAAATAAACGGATTCACATAGAAATTCTTTCACTGCTTTCCCTGTCCTTTCGCTGTTTTTGAATAATCTTCTGAGATGACTTTCCTGTTACCACCATAACAATAATCGTTGTCACAAATGTAATAACGACGATTGGAAGTAAAATCTTCTGCAGATCCCCCCAGACCACAATCAGGCCTACCGCGGCTGGAATAAACATGGGTGGCATAATATCCAGCAGAAAATGTGCTGCATTGATCACCCGGTGAAGTTTAATTATTTTCGTTGACAGGCAAAAAAGCATCAATACCAAACCATAAATACTGGCCGGTATCGGAAGGGGTATAAAGTGATGCATCATTTCCCCTAAAAAGGTAACAATCAAAATAATCCCAAATTGACCCAGTAATTGCATAATCTCTCCTTTTCATACGTGATACCATGTTCTTTCAAACAATGATTTGCGCACTTTCATACGCCGGCTGGTACAGCAATTTCTAAAAAGCCAGTAATTCCAATGGCTGCTTAGAAAACGCCGCACATGACTACATTATCAGATACCAAATTATTGTATAATTGTATACAATCTTTGTCAAGTGTTATGCTGTAGGTAATTTATCTAATACCCCGGATAATTTTATGCAACTATACAAAGGATCTTTCCCTCACAGCATTATTAGTATCCATGCCAAAGCTTCATTCTTTGGCAATAGCTCTCTCCACAAGCCTTCGAAAAGCCTCTTCAAAACGAATATCGTCTTCCTCAGTCCTCTTCCTCGGGCCTTTCCCATGGAATTTGGATGAACTTCTCCGGGCCTTCTTAGACATATGCCGTTCAAACAACATCTGGTCTATATTCTCATTGGTATATTCTTTACCACTCTGGTGCATCACATACACCCCTTTGCCAAGGGCCATTGCCGCAACACCATAATCCTGTGTTACCACAATGTCCCCTCTGACAGACTTTCCGATCAGGGCAAAATCTGCTGAATCTGCCCCTTTGTCAACTATAATTACCTGTGCATAATCCGAACTCATTACATGTGAAGTATCACAAATCAAAATCAGCGGAATCTCCTTTTCCTGCGCCACTTTCTCTACAATTTTCACTACCGGGCATGCATCAGCATCCACTAATATCTTCATATCTTTCCCCATTGATGGTCACTTACTCCCTTTTATTATCCTTGTTACGTGTATCAAAATACCTCTGTCCGGACAATTATTCATACGCGTTTAATACCGGTTGTGGACATATTCAGCGAAACACATAAAATCTTTTATCTCAAGCGCTGTTCCATCATCCAGGACAGCCCGCCCTTTCATTTTTCCAAATACCTGATGCTGATCTGTACCCACCACAATTACATCCATCTTGGCAGCCCGGTCTATAACCGGCTCAAATTCCATTTCAAACCGCCCGTCACTGGATGTAAACGTCCAGTTTTTCATATAACTGTCAGATGGAATATGAAAGACAACGTCATCCAGTTTATGCCCGGTTCCATTGTAAAAAAGGATATTCTCTGATGCCGCACTGGTATCTCCGAATCCATATCCGATATTAAATCCGAATGGCTTCCCGTTAACAACACCATTTCCGGATCCCCAATACCAGTTATTATCATACGTCCAGACGCCCCGTCCCCAGTCCAGTGTTCCGAAATCCGTATCCGGGGAAAAGATAAATTCCCGATCCCCCAGCCGCATCCTGCCTTTTGCTCTCATACAATTTATTTTCTGATTATAATAAAAAGCTGTTTTCTTTTCCTTCCATGGAGTGGCAATTACCATAGAATCCTGTTGTGTCTCCTCCAATATAATATCACAGGAAAATTCTTTCCCTTCAAAAAAGCGGGGCCACTTACATCGGATTCTCCGCTTTCCATTCTGTACCTCGAAACGCATATGCATCTTTTTGTCATGATAACTGGTATTTCCTTCCATAGAATTAGAAGGCAGGTGCATCCTTCCCATGGTAAACGGCTTTAAGATCGTTTCGGTATGTTCCCAGGGTCTGGTGAAATCCAGAATCGACGCCGATTCAAGTCCAATATAACCATCATCCGAAATAGTAAATGCCGCTGCGAAATCCTGATTCAGAACCAAATAATAATCCCATTCCTTAATTCTAAATTTCGGAGCCTTAATTTTGCTTCTGTCATAAATCTGAACCTGGAGTCTGGACCACCCTGGCTCCGTAAGACTGCCATCTTTCTGAAGAAGTGGTTGGCTTGCAGTAACTTCATGATTTCTCATACGCGCTCCTTTCCCGCTGGCATAACAAAATGGCAGCGTTAGAAAATAAATTTTTTACCAGCTATTTATTCCATAAACCCATGCTTTCCTCCCATACTACAGGACTTCCTGCCAGAATGGAGCAGGGTGCATCTAAGGTAATCGGAGTTCCATCCATTGTAGTAATGACTCCGCCTGCCTCTTCCAATATAACGGATGCCGCAGCGTAATCCCATGGCTGTAACAGCATTTCAAAATAAAGTCCATTCCTCCCGGAAGCAATCCGGCAGATGTCCAGGGTAGAAGACCCGCCATTACGTATTCCATGGCTCTGCAGATACAATTTCTTGGCAAAATCAAAGGAACGGTCCGTTTCTTCTGAGTTATACCTGGCACATCCGAAAGCCACAATACTCTCCTCAAGAGAGACATCCTTTACCGTCAGGCGCCCGTCATTGCAATATGCCCCTTCGCCCTTCTTAGCCCAATACATCTCATCCAGATAAGGATTATATACAACGCCGGCAAAACCCTTCCCCTGATATGCAACTCCAACTGAAATACAACTGTGATGATAATCATGAATAAAATTTGTAGTTCCGTCAATGGGATCAATGATAAAATAATACCCTTCCCCCAAAGGTTCCTGCATATGATTTTCTTCTCCGATAAAACCGGCTTCCGGAAAAACCGCTTTTAATCTTTCTACTAAAAATTCCTGTATCTGGCAATCAAATGCAGTCACAAAATTCGCATAACCACTTTTTTCAGATATATTTTTGCTTCCGGCATGGGCATTTCTCAGTATCTGCCCTGCTTCTTTTACAATCTCCCTGATTTCTGTCAGCATCCTGTCTCCTCTTTCTTCTCCTGCCTGTCCTTATTTACGTCTTTCAAAAATACCAATATATTATCGCTGGAATCCTGTTGGGAAAAATAATAATCCAAACCTTTAAATTCTTTGATTTTGGATATTTCCCCCACCTGTTTTTCTGCAAGCCAGCGGACCATTTCCCCTCTTGCCATTTTTGCCTGGGTCCCTTTCACCCGAATTCTGCGGTTCTGATCACTTTCCACCGCTTCTCCAAATACACAGGTAACAAACCGAACATCGGGCTCCAGAAATGGTTCTACTGCTTTGCTGTATTCTTTGGATGCCAGGTTCAGTATTACCTTATCATCCTTAACTAGCTCCCGATAAATGCGTTTGCCCCAGAACTGATAAAGATTCTTCCCATCACCTGCCGCCAAAGCAGCCTGCATCTCCAGCCGGTAAGGATATACTGCATCCAGGGGCTTTAGTATCCCATAGAATCCGGAAAGAATACGCAGATTTTCCTGAACATATTCCCATTGGCGATCTGAAAACACCCGGGGTGCCATATATTGATACTGAATTCCTTCATATGTCAAAAGAGCCGGTGTCATACCGGTAAGTCCACGGCGTACATCTAACCGTTTCATATTCCGGTACCGCCTGAAATTTAACTCTGCAATTTTATCATTGCACTTCAATATCCCCTTCAGCTCTTCATAAGAAAGCCTCTTTAATATACTATGTAATGTCTCCGCCTGTTTTGAAAAAGCCGGAAAATCAGTAAATTCTATAGAATTTTCATCCTGCACCATTTTCTTTGCAGGAGATATTATAATCTTCATACTCAGCTCCTGATCATACTTAATGCAAACTTTTTAACGCCAATCAGATCCTCTTCATCCGGATGTCCCAAAGCCTGATCAAAATTTCGAATCAAAGCATCTGCCTGAGGCATGCCCTTTTCCTGCATTCCTTCATAACGCTTTCGTACAGACACCGGCATCTGGCCCGTACACATATAATTTCCTTCCACCTGACAGTCCTGGGGAAGGGCGGCCTTCACACCGGATAAGATCTTCTGGAAATATTCCTCTGACCCTTCAAATCCGGCCGTTCCAAACAGCGCAATCTTTTTTCCGCCCAGCATTGGCAATACACCTTTTAATTTATCTGAGCATTGTCCTTTATCTGTCCAGAATCCAAGGAATATTATCTCCGAATCTGTAATCTCATCGCTTTTGGCATCCACGGCATTTCCACAGAACATCACATCCACAAGATTTCTGACCGAATTATATATCGTATCTGCTAACATTTTTGTATTACCAGTTTGTGAATCATATAAAATTGAAACTTTCATCTAAAATGCCTCCTTTTTATTCAATACATCTATTATAAACTCTTTGTAGCCGTTTTTCTACTATATCTTATACCCAATATACAGAATGACAGGAACTTACAGCACAAAAAAACCGGCAGGCCCGTCAATTAGCTCTGCCGATCTCTTTTTAAACTACTCTCGCACCAAATGGCATCAATGCCAGTTTTGCAATCTTAAACTGCTGTAATCCAAATGGAATTCCTACAATGGTAATGCATAAAACTGCACCGATAACTGCCGATTCAATTGCAAGGGGTATGCCGGATAGTATCAGCCACAATACATTTAACAATAAAGAGCCAACACCTCCGCCATATACAACCTCTTTTCCAAATGGAAAGAAACACAAGCCTGCAAATTTAAAACACTGGGTTCCAACCGGAATACCTACGATGGTAATACACCACAGGCAGCCAATCAAAAGCCAGCTGATACCTGATATAAATCCTCCAAAAATAAACCATAAAATATTTCCTAAACATCCCATATCCAATCCTCCTGAGTCATTTATTTACGATTGTCTTCTTTACTGCTTCATTATTTACTGCTTCATTATTTACTGCTTCATTCTTTGCCGCTTCATTCTTTACTGCTTCATTCTTTCCAAGCTATAAAGTGCATTTTCTACACGCTCTATAGCCTCCTCAACCTGTTCTTTGCTCTGATTGATTTTGGACTGTACGTACCAGTCTGATACTATATTGTCCAAAAAGAAGTCAGCAAATACTGCGAAACTGCCAATATCAATATGCACCTCAGGATGCATACTTACATCCCGCAACTCTTTTTGAAATTTTCGCAGAAGCATTTTGGTATTTTCCATCTCTTCATTGGCACTGTCAATCTTGGAATGCTTGAGCATTCCGCTGATAAAACCGCCTCCCAGCATATCCCATATTCCGAATCCTTTAGCACTGGCTAATGACTGGTCTACACGGTTCAAACTTTGTAATGCTGCTCTTCCCGCCATTATTGCTTCTTCAATTTCCCTGTTATTTCTTTCTGCATTGTCCATACTCTTTCTCCTCTCTCGGCCTTTAGCGGCCTTAACTGGTGTCAGGTTACTGCAAAGACTGCCGGTTTCAGAGAGCAAAATAAAAAGACTCTTATCGCAGCAATCTTCGCTACAATAAAAGTCTTGCACATTTCATTCGATACGGATATAAAATATCGTATTGACGATTTCGAATCACCTTTCGGTTAGGCTACTCCCTTTTATGTAAATTCAATATATCATATGGTAATTTTTATGTCAAGAATACGCTTCTTAAATTTTTCTGACATTTAGTACTTTCTGCCGCACCTGCTGCAAAACGCATCTAGTTCCCCGCCTTCATTTCCACATGACGGACATAATTTCTTAGAGTTATCCACAATATCAGATTTTTCCGTGGATAACTTCTCTGATTCTGCCGTTTCAGCGGTACTACTTGTGGACAGAACCTCTTTTGGCGCCAGAGCCGCCGTGTTTGCTGCCGGTACTGTGTTTACCGCCGGTGCCGCCGTGTTTGCTGCCGGTACTGTATTTACCGCCGGTGCCGCCGTGTTTGCTGCCGGTACTGTATTTACTGCCGGTGCCGCCGTGTTTGCTGCCGGAGCCGCTGTACTCATAACCGCCTGCGGCTGCATGATTCCGGTATTTTGATATACTGGCTGGCTCTGGGTAGCAGCCGTTTCACGCATAGCATCTTTTTGCGGATCTCTCATAACAAAATCTTCTTTTTTCGGCATCGGAGGAATTTCACACTCTTTAAACTGAGTCCTATGGTCGACACCGCCGCCCATTTTCTTATTAATTTCACTTACATTTCTGCAAATAACCACGATCATTAATGCAAATTCATAGAAAATACGAAGTATCAGATTACCAAATATCAGTACTGCAAACCCAAGTACCATTTGCAGGCAGAGAATATTAAATACCCCCACCGTGGTGCAGACGCACGCCCCAAGTACATAAAAGAACTTTAACAGCCCTTCAATAATAAAATTTTTAAATTGCAGATAATCATAAAGCCAGCCAAAGAAACCATGAAAACGGTTTACGTTTTTCTTTGACATGAAGGCAAAGAATACTACAAACGACATAATAATACCAATAATTACACCAGCGACTGTCATAATGACCCCAAACTGTTTTAAAATCGACATATAATGATCCATTTCAAATCCTCCTGTCATCTAATACTATATTTCTTCTATTATAGCTCAGTTATTTCTTATTGTATACCTTTACGCCGCCTGCAAATTTAAACATTCTGTTAAAATATTATAAACAAATCAAGTCCGGATCTTTATTTTTACCCTCGCTGCTGCAAGCGATTTTCCGATAAATCTTTTTTAATAATATATGCGCTACGACAGCCGCCAATACCTCAGCAACCGGAAAAGCAATCCAGATTCCAAGAGCTCCCATGGATCTTGACAAAAGGTATCCCAGCGGAACCGTCACTACAAATTGTCTGAGCAGTGATACGATCAGGGACTCCTTCCCTCTTCCCAATGCCTCAAAAGTCCCGGAATTCACAATTCCTATAGATGATACCAGAAATCCCAGACTTATCACGCGCAGCGCTTCTGTACCAATCTTCATCATGTCATCTGTGGCATCAAACAACATCAGAATCTGCCTTGGGAACACCAGCGCACCGATTGTTCCAATCAACATAACGCAAAAGACCACCAGGAGGCTTAAATGAACGGTCTGCTTCATACGCTTCTTCTCGCCTGCACCATAGTTAAAGCCGATGATTGGACGCATCCCCTGGACAACGCCATTCGCAGGCATATAAATGAAGGTCTGTAGTTTAAAATAAATACCCAGAACCGCAACATGCAGATCTGAAAACCTGGATAAGATCCCATTTAATATACTGACCAGCAGCGACGGCAGCGCCATCATAATTGTTGACGGTATCCCCACCGAATAGATCTGTTTTATAATACCCTTATCAAAGCTTACATATTTAAGGGAAATCTTAATTCCAATATCTTTCTTTCTGTAAACCAGCACATACAGAAGAAATGCACTGATCTGTCCAATTACCGTTGCAATAGCCGCCCCTTTTACTCCCAGTGCCGGAAAACCCAGGAGTCCGAAAATCATAATAGGATCTAATATGATATTAATAATGCATCCGCTGGCCAAGAGTGCCATAGTAGTGACCATATCTCCCACTGCCTGAAATATTTTTTCCATACTAATCTGAAGCAGACAGCCGAATGCAAGGCAAAGCACGATATACGAATACTCACATCCATATTGCAAAATGACAGCATTCTCAGTAAACATACTTAAAAATGGCTTTGTAACTACGATTCCGACCACTAAAAACAGTACTGCATGAATCACAGTAAGCAGCATTCCGATGGAAGCTGTCTTATTCGCCTTTTCAAAATCTTTGCCTCCTATACTAATGGATATTGCGGAACTGATTCCAACACCAATACCCACCGCCACGGAAACTACAATGTTCTGCAGCGGATATACCAGAGAAACTGCCGTCAGAGCCTCCGGTCCAAGCCTCGCCACAAAGATACTGTCCACAATATTATACAGTGACTGCATAAGCATAGAAAGCATCATAGGTACTGCCATAGACATCAGCAGCGGAAAAATAGCCCGGGTTTTCATTTTATCTTGATTAACTGCCATAATTACATCTTACCTCCTCAAATAAATCACAAAGAAAAAGCTATATATTTTCCTGTTTAATTCAGAAACAGGCAAACATATAGCTTTGAAAGCATTCTGTTTAATTGAAACTCAAAAAATCATATCATAAAATATATCATTTTGCAAGCAAACTTTCACAGACAGCTAATCGCTTTCTAAAATAATTTTTCTACCACTGCCCGGGAGGTCCCTTCATTATTGAACTTGCAGCTTTCATAATTTCTCTCATAAAACTCCTGATATAACAAGTCTATTAAATACAGCTGGCTCAGCTTTGCTGTCATGGAACCGCCTTCTAACGGACCTTCACTGGAACCGCATAATAAGATTGCATCCGAATATGATGTCAGCGGTGACTTCTGGAAATGCGTGATACACGCAATCTTTGCACCCGCCTCTTTTGCTACCTTTGCCACATGAATGTTGTCCTTTGTTGCTCCGGAATACGATATGATTACGATCAGATCCTCTTCAGTTGTCATAGACGCTGCCATGGCCTGCATATGAGGATCCGTAATGCAGATTACCTTGTTGGTAATTCTTAAAAATTTATTCCTTGCTTCTTCCGCAGTCAGCAGACTGTCTCCTATCCCAAAGAAGAAAACCCTCTTTGCCTGCTCGAACATATCCAGTATTTTGTCAAAATTATCTCTGCTCAGCAGCATATAAGTCTCTTTAATTGCAGCTAAATGTAATTGCAGAACCTTTTCTGCCATCTCTCCCAGGCTGTCATCAAACCTCCTGCTTTCCAGTACTGTCTTGGTACTGCTGCTGGAAGTAGCACCCTGGCTGAGTGACAACCGCATTTTGAATTCCTGGTATCCCTGCAGTTTCATTGTTCTGCAGAACCGATATACACTGGTATCACCCACCTTACAGGCATCTGCCAGATCTGTTATCGACATATACAATACCTTACTTTGATTCTTAATTACGTAATCCGCCACCTTTTTCTCCGCTTTTGTAAATTGATTATAAGATGACTGAATCTCTAAAACGATGTTTGTGTTATCCACCTATTCACCTCCTTGGTATTTATTCTCAATCTCCCTTTAAATCCAAGGCTATCTGTACAGCCCCTAATAATCCGGCTGTATTCCCTAACTGTGCCTGTCTAATATTTACGTCACGATAGCTCTCCATGACATTATTATACAGAATGTTACAGATTTTATCCAGTATGTATTTTTGTTTCATTACCCCTCCGCCTAAAATTATGCAGGAAGGATTAAATATGTGTGTAAGTGAGACCAGTCCCAGTACAATTTCTTCTATCCAGGCATCAATAATCTCAGCCACACTTTCCTCTTTTCGCCGTTCGAATATCCTTTTTCCATTACTAAGACTCTCATCCAGCAGCATTGCATTTTTTACCAGCGCTGTTGTGGAAGCATACCGCTCATAACAGCCACTGAATATATCCTTTGATATATCCCTGTCCCCGGGATGAATCACCATGCCTCCAAACTCTCCTGCCGAAAATCTGCTGCCCTTATAAATCTTGTGGTCAATAACAATAGCCCCGCCTACACCGGTGCCATAAGTCAGGCACAGAAAATCTGCAAACTCCCGTCCGGCTCCAAAATTTGCCTCGCCCAGTGCAGCAGCGTTTACATCATTTTCAACTGCTGCAGGGACATGGAATTTTTCTTCCATAATCCGCTTCACTTCCATTCCCGTATAACCCGGAATATTAGAATTGGCATAACGGATACAGCCTCTGGAAGAATCCACCTGTCCTGCAGTACTGATCCCAATCCTGTCAAATCCTTTGTATCCCTTGAGTATTTCCACTGCCCTTTCCATTACATAAGCCCCGCCATTTTGGGCATTGGTATCCGTTTCCTTTATATTACATAATCGTCCATCCATAAATTCACCTGATTTTATGGATGTCCCCCCTATATCCAGCACTGCTATTTTCATACAGATTCCTCACTTTTCAAATATAATGCATTTAGCTAACTGCAGCCTTAATTACACATTTTTTTAGATATGGCTTTTCATCCTGCAAGATTCCCGGCTTATGCGGCTCCTCGCCCATACAAACGATAAAACGCCCCGGCCCCATAACGCAAGAAGCAGACCTGGCGCAGGAAACTGTGCCGAAATCTGTTTTTTCATTATAGCAATCCAATATTTCAGACTCCCCTAAACCAATCTGAATCATTTCCGTTCCTTCTATATCAATCTGAATATCCATATATTTTTTATGAATCTCAAATTTACCTTTTGATTCCTCCTGGGCCTGGGCTTCCATCACATTAGCAAATACTTTCTCCCCCATAATTACTGTCTTTCCAAGGGGTAATAATTGAAGATCACTCATCGTTATAAAGTCAATGGCCCGGTCCAGGTATTGCGATATCCCGCGGTATCGCTGTATATTCTCTAAATTATCATAGATCATTTTATAAGTCCTTTCTTTTGCTCTAGAGCGTGTTTGAAAATTGCTTTCTGACAGATGTGTGTCACAGTTTGTGGTAGATTTGTCCCGGATGAAGGGCGCGTAGCGGGCTACGCAACCTGAATTCGGGGCAAATATGCCGCAAAGTGGGGCGTGCAGATGGCAGGAATGAATTTTAAAACACACTCTAAGGCGTGTTTGATATAAACAGATTGCAATTCAACGCAAGGAAAGGGAAACCATCCTGCAACACTATGATACTTCATCATATTCGTGTTTTTGATAGCTTCCCTTAAATTTTGCACCTTATCCCTTAACGGCTCCCATGGTAATTCCCTGTGTAAAATATTTCTGGAAAATCAGAAATATTACAACGATAGGAATTGCTGCCAGGGCTGCACCAGCCATAATCAATCCATAGTTTGTGGAAAGCTCTGCCTGCATGGTTGCAACACCAAGGGGGATTGTCAAATTCTTTCTGGAAGACAGCATAACTAACTGCATAAAATAATCATTCCATGTATTAATGAAGGTAAATATCGCCAGCGCTGCAAATCCCGGTTTTACAATTGGAAACGCAATGCTGCTAAAAGTACGAAGTTCGTTACACCCGTCAATTTTTGCTGATTCCAGTAACTCTGTGGGAATATTTTCA
>NZ_JNGB01000135.1:0-30124 GCF_001029355.1 Robinsoniella sp. RHS | reverse complement strand
TTTGTAGATGTAGGTAGTGTACGGAAAGATGGGAGTGGGAAACTTGTATGGACTCCGTCAACTAGCCGCAGAACTGGTATTTTCTAACCTTTCCGAAGCGCTTTTTGGCGGCACGCGGGTATTCACCGAGAAACCCTGATGCATTTCTCGGTTCAGTACCCGCTTAGTATCCGATGGGAGCCAGTCGAATACTATCCGCCAAAAAACACTCCGGAAAGGTAAGTAAATACTCAGCTCTGCTCTACGCTTCCTCCGTCCATTCAAGTTTCCCACTCCCATCTTTCCGAGATTCAGTTTACTGCCACAAAGCTGGTTTTCTCAGCCTGGTGGAGACCCCTGGGCTGTGGCAGGCTGTTCTTTATTGGATGCAGCGTAGTATGTTTCGGCTGTTTAAGCGTAAAAGGAGATGAAAGTTTGCTACTTTTTCTGGAATGAAGAAACAAATCACTGTGATAAGTCCAGTTGCTTTATGTTACTCGTTCTCAGCATGATAGATTCCCTGGGTGTAGATGGATGTTCTTTATTGGGTGTAGAGCGGTATATTTTGACAATTTATGCATAATAGAAGATGAAAGTCTATTCCTTTTTCTGATTGCAGAATATAAAACAAATCCCGTTCTCAAGATCAGTTGCTTAACGCCAATATTGTTCAGCATGCCACAACCTCATGGTCCCACCACGCTGAGAAAACCAGCTTTGTATCAACGAATGCTATCTTGGAAAGAGAAGGGGGCGAGCCAGGATATTGATTTGGAAGGCGTATAGCAGAGCTGAGTATTTACTTACCTTCCCAGAGTGCTTTTTGGCGGATAGTATTCGACTGGCTCCCATCGGATACTAAGCGGGCAGTGAGCTGCGAAATGCATCAGGATTTCGGAGCGAATGCCCGCGTGCCGCCAAAAAGGGCTCTGGGAAGGTTAGAAAATGCCAGTTCTGCGGTAAGCCTTCCAAATCAATGTCCTGGCTCGCCCCCTTCTCTTTCCGTACACTACCTATCATTTACAAAGCGTCCTTCCTCAGCGAAACCCAAATTTAAACTAAAATTGTTCGCTCTAAATTTTAATAGGTGTGCCCCCTCAATGTCAATTGACTTTTCCACCAGTAAATCTTATTATAGTAGACAAAGGAAAATATACACCATTAAACCTGTCAATGAGTAAAAGCAATCAGTAGGAGGAAAAGCATGAATCCAGTATATGAAAAATTATTAAAGTGTTACGAAAGTTTTCGACAAAAAATTAATTTTACGCCCAGGGTAGCCTTAGTTCTTGGATCGGGACTGGGAGGCTATGGAGATGAAATCCGTGTAGAGGCAGTCCTGGATTACCATGATATAGAAGGATTTCCGGTGTCTACGGTACAGGGGCACAAAGGGAGATTTATCTTTGGATACGTGGGAGAAGTGCCGGTTGTTGCTATGCAGGGCAGAGTCCACTATTATGAGGGTTACCCAATGACAGATGTGGTGCTTCCGGCGAGACTGATGAAGATGATGGGAGCAGAAGTACTTTTTTTAACAAATGCGGCTGGCGGTGTCAATTATGATTTCAAAGCCGGTGACTTTATGATGATAACAGATCAGATATCTGATTTTGTGCCATCTCCGCTGATCGGACCGAATATTGACGAGCTGGGACCGAGATTTTGTGATATGAGCCAGATATATAATCCGGAACTACAGGACATTTTACGCAAGGCGGCAAAGGAGCTTTCGATAGATCTAAAAGAAGGTGTGTATATCCAATTATCCGGACCCAATTTTGAATCACCCCGGGAAGTTAAAATGTGCCGTATTCTGGGAGCCGATGCCGTAGGCATGAGCACGGCCTGCGAAGCAATTGCGGCCAACCATATGGGGATGAAGATTTGTGGCATATCCTGTATTTCTAATCTGGGATGTGGAATGACGGAGACACCGCTAAGCCATAGTGAAGTTCAGGAGACAGCAGACCGTGTGGCACCGCTGTTCAAACAGCTTGTGACAGAAGCAATAAAACGCATGGGTTAAATAATTCTAAAACTATTGATACCAGAGCAGGTATTTAATGATAGAGTATACAGCGTATCCGGGCACAGGAAGTGTCCGGATACGTTTTTATTAGTCATCATTCGGATAGGAGAGCCGGAGATTTTCAGGTATAAGAAATCAGATAGTGAGGAACACTAAAATCAAAAGAGCAGCATCAGATATAAGGATACTGCAGATTCTGGTTAGGAGGAGTACTTTGAAAAAATTACTATCAATATTTCTTTGTATTTGTATATTAGGAAGCGGGGCTGCCGGATGTGGAAGCAGTAAAGATAATACTGGGAGCACAAAACAGGCGGAAACAAAAGAATCAGCTGTAAAAGAATCAGCTGGGAAAGAATCAGCTGCGAAAGAATCGGCTGCAAATGAGTCATCAGAAAACACAGCGCTGAAAATAGCAATTGTTACTAGCGGGTCAGGTGTAGATGACGGAACATTTAACCAAAATATTTACAGCGGAATTCAGTCTTTTATTGAGAAATATCCGGATTCATCGGTAAAGCCGGTCCAGGAGTCTTCCGGTGACAGCGCTGCTGCAGTTACCGCAGTAGCGGATATCGCTGCGGACTATGATGTAGTGGTCTGCTGCGGCTTTCAATTTTCGCAGATTGCAGCTACGGCAGAAGACAATCCGAAAGTAAAATTTATTCTTGTAGATTCCAACCCTGCATATGAGGATGGCAGCGAAGCAGATCTTCCAAATATCTGTGCTATGACATTTGCTGAGCAGGAAAGCGGATTTATGGCGGGAATGGCAGCAGCTTTGGAATCAAAGACGAAAAAGGCAGCTTTTGTTGGTGGAATAGCCTATCCGTCTAATGTCAATTACCAGTACGGATTTGAATCCGGTATAAACTATGCCAATCAGAAATATAGCACAGGCGTTGAACTGATAGCGCTTCCTTCGTATTCCGGAACGGATGTAACCAATAAGGATGTGGGCGGAAATTATATCGGAAGCTTCGCGGATCAGGCTACCGGAAAAGTTATTGGCAGTGCATTGATCAAAGAAGGCTGTGATATCCTGTTTGTTGTTGCCGGAGACTCTGGAACAGGAGTATTTACTGCTGCAAAAGAGGCAGAGGATGTAAAAGTAATTGGTTGCGATACAGACCAGTATGATTTTGGCACTAAGGGCAGTGAAAATATCGTGCTTACATCTGCGGTAAAAGTGATGGGCAAAAATGTTGAAAAACAGCTGGAAAAGATTGCAGCTGGAGACTTTACCGGTGGAAATATACTACTGAAAGCGGATACAGATTCAACAGGATATGTGAAAGAAGAAGGAAGAAACCAGCTGTCTGAGGATTCGATTGCAAAATTGAATGAAGCTTATGCATTAATTCAAAGTGGAGAAGTCGTTCCTGCAGCAAATTTTAATAATATTACACCGGATGACTTTCCAGGGTTGAAATAACGAATATGGAATCAGAATACATCGTTGAGATGAAAAATATAACAAAGCGGTTCCCGGGAATTACAGCGAATGATCATGTGACCCTCGGGATTAAAAAGGGCGAGATTCTTGCCCTTTTAGGTGAGAATGGAGCAGGAAAATCAACGCTTATGAGCATGTTGTTTGGAATGTATGAACCCGACGAGGGGGAAATATATGTCAGGGGAAAGAGAGTCGTAATATCTTCCCCTAACTTTGCTTCCCGTCTGAATATCGGGATGGTACACCAGCACTTTAAACTGGTAAGTGATTATACAATAACTGAAAATATAATTCTGGGAATAGAACCCAGAAAATATCTTCTGGGATTTATTCCGGTGGTAAATAAGAAGGACGCCAGTGGAAAAATTGCCGGAATTTCAGAAAAATACGGACTGAAAGTTAATCCGGAGCAAATCATTGAAACGGCTGACGTATCGGTGCGGCAGCGGGTGGAAATATTAAAGATGCTTTACCGTGAGGCAGAAATCCTGATCTTTGATGAGCCTACTGCAGTATTAACCCCCCAGGAGATTCAATTTTTAATGAAAATATTAATGGGGCTGCGTGAAGACGGAAAAACAATTATACTCATTACGCACAAACTGGAAGAGATAAAACAGGTGGCAGACCGGTGTGCTGTTTTATGCAGGGGAAAGCTAACCGGGATCTTTGACGTTTCAAAAGTCAGCACCAGTGAGATGGCAAGGCTTATGGTAGGCAGAGAGGTAGATTTTACGCCACCTAAAAAAACCGCCGATTTTAAGAAATGTGTATTGGAGATTGAACATCTTACCGTAAAGAATGAGTCTGGTTTTGAGGTAGTAAAAGACGTATCCTTTCAAATACGCCAGGGCGAAATTTTTGCCATTGCAGGCGTTTCCGGTAATGGGCAGATCGAAATAGCAGATGCCATAGCGGGACTGATCCGGGTGCATCATGGCTCTGTTTTACTGAGTGGAGAAGATATTACAAGATCTTCGATCAGATCCAGGGTTCTTTCCGGAATTTCTTATATACCGGAAGACCGGCAGAATTATGGTCTGGTAATGGACTTTTCCTTAGAAGATAATCTTGTTTTAAAATCCTATTTCAAAGAGCCATTTTCAAAAAGAGGGGTATTGCAGCAGCTATCGATACGGAGCCATGCAAAGCACCTGATTGAAAAATATGACATCCGGTGCAGCAGAGGAAGCGTGACTAAAGTCCGTTCTATGAGCGGAGGAAACCAGCAGAAGGCGATTATTGCCAGGGAAACCCAGAGAGATGCATCACTGCTGATATTCGTACAACCTACCAGAGGGCTGGATATCGGTGCAATTGAACGAATTCACAGCCTGATTCTTAAAGAGCGGGATAATGGAAAAGCAATATTGCTTATTTCTCTGGAACTGGAAGAAGTAATGAACCTGGCGGATACCATAGGGGTTATCTATAATGGATCGCTGAACCGGATTGCGGCAGCAGACCATTTGACCTCAGAAGAAGTGGGGCAGTTTATGATGGGAGTGAAGGGAGGCAGGCAAAATGAAGAAACAGATCGTTCCCTTAAGGGAAAAGGATAAGTTAGGGACAGCTGTAATCCCGGTAGTTTCCATCGCTGTCAGCTTCCTTGTATGTGCAGTTGTACTGCTGATCTTAAAGAAAAATCCAGTGATGGTTTATGGAGATCTGTTAAAGGGATGCGGTATACTCCCAAAAGAAAGCTATGCAGGTTCCAAGAATATGCTGACGGATTTTACCAGCTTTTTGAATGCATGGACCCCTCTGCTGTTTTCGGCATTGGCAGTTGCCGCAGCCTTAAAAGCTGGTCTTTTTAATATTGGAGTTTCAGGGCAGATGCTGGTATCCGGCTATCTCGCCACTGTTCTGGTAGGATATGGCGATCTGCCTGCAGTTGCAGCCAAACCCCTTGTGATTGTAATAGGCATCATAACAGGTGCTCTTATAGGAGGGATGGTAGGGAGTCTTAAATATCGTTTTGGCATAAATGAAGTAGTATCCACTATCATGATCAATTATATTGCCCAGTATGTGATCAGTTTCTTTATTAATACATTTTATATCAATCCGGTATCCCGTCAGTCTAATCCGGTCAGCAAAGCGGCGAGGCTGACATTGATGGATGTTACTGCAGGAAATATCAGGATTGACATACCGCTTGGCATTATACTTGCAGTTGCCGCCGTGGTATGGATGCGCTTTTTCTTTCAGAAGACGACATCCGGATTCGAAATAAAAGCAGTTGGTGCCAGTCGTACCGCAGCCAAATATGCCGGAATGAATGTTGGAAAAAACATGGTGCTTGCAATGGTTATTTCCGGGGGGCTGGCGGGTTTGGCGGGCGTCACGTATTATCTGGGGTATTTTGGCTCTATTGGTCCAAGGACTTTGCCATCTGCAGGATTTGACGGTATTGCTGTAGCATTGCTCGGTGGAAATCAATCGATAGGTATTTTTTTCTCTTCCTTTCTCATCTCCATAATCAGCAAAGGAAGTACTTATATGAGTTCGGCATCTGGTGTAGAGGCTGAAATTGCATCTGTAATCACAGGGCTGATTCTGCTGATTTCTGCATGTAATGCTTATTTCTCACACCGGCTAAGCAAAATGGGAGGAAAGTGATGGAAGGGATAATTATAGATGGACTGTCATTTGCACTGCCCCTGTTTGTCATGGCAATTGGAGGGATTTACAGTGAAAAAAGCGGAATAACCAATCTGGCATTGGAGGGCTTGCAAGGTTTTGGGGCATTTTCAGGAGCTTTGGCGGCTGTATTTGCCATGTCTTATTTTGGGGCTGAGTCACAGATAACTTTTTATATTGCATTGGCATGTGCTGTTGCCGGAGGTATTGTGTATTCCATGCTTCATGCGGTTTTGTGTATTCGTTTCCGTGCCAATCAGGTAATCAGCGGAGTGGTAATGAATATACTTGCCATGGCGCTGACATCTTTTATGACGAAACAGATAAACAGCAGTATTTTCTCCAGTCCCTCCGATAAATTTGTACTCGGGGTATCCAGCCGTTTTAGCATACCGCTATTATCAGAGATTCCGATAATTGGAGCAGTGTTTCAGGATATATATCCGTTTGAGATTATTATACTGGCAATTATGGTTTTGGCATGGTATATTCTATATAAAACAGGTTTTGGTATGCATCTGAGGGCGTGTGGAGATAATCCACATGCAGTTGACGCTGCCGGAGTTGATGTTGAAAAGGTGCGTTTTCTGGCGGTCGGCATATCGGGAGCCCTTTCTGCGGTGGCTGGAATCAGTTTTGCATATTCCATATCTGCTAATTTTTCATCGGGAATTTATGCCGGATACGGATACCTTTCTATAGCGGCAATGATATTTGGAAACTGGAGAATCATTCCCACCTTAGGAGCCTGTCTGCTTTTTGGCTTTGCCAGATCAGGAGGATATCAATTGGTCAGGGTTTTGAATATGCCGGGTACTTATTCTGATCTGGTGATGATTCTGCCTTATGTCCTTACGCTGCTGCTGCTGGTGTTCTTCTCCAGGCATAACCATGCGCCGCGGGCTTTGGGCGAAATATATGATAAAGGGAAACGGTAATTTAACGTTATTAATTTAAATGAATAAAATAGCAGATGAATTTAAGAAATGATGAAATGGGGGAAGAGACACATGAATATACGTTTATATAATGCAAGAATTTTAACACTGGCAAATGGATTTGAGATTGAACGTGGGGAAGTACATGTTAAAGGCAGTTTGATTTCATATGTAGGAGAGGAAAAAGAGAACAGGGAAAACTGGGACAGGGAAATCAACTGCATGGACAATTTACTGATGCCGGGATTTAAGAATGCACATACCCACTCCGGGATGACCTTTCTGCGCTCTTTTGCAGATGATATGCCGCTGCTTGACTGGCTGCATCAGCAGGTCTTCCCTATGGAGGCGAAATTAAATGCAGATGATATATACCACCTATCCAAGCTTGCCATTATGGAATATCTGACAAGCGGAATAACTGCTAATTTTGATATGTACCTTACTCCGGATACTATAGCGCAGGCATCTGTGGACTGTGGTTTTCGAACCGTCATGACCAGTGGATTAAACGACTTTACCCAGTCGGTGGAGCTGATGGATGAGTGGTATCGGAAATACAATCGTTATCATGAATTAATCAGTTTTCAAATTGGATTTCATGCAGAATATACCACGTCCAGAGAATTGTTAGAAGGAGTGGCAGATCTGGCCGGGAAATATCAGGCTCCCGTTTATACCCATAATTCCGAGAGTCTTTCTGAAGTTGAGGGATGCATGGAACGCAATCATATGACGCCTACTGCTTATCTTAATCAGTTTGGGATGTTCCGATATGGAGGGGGAGGGTACCACTGTGTGCATATGACGGAAGAAGATTTACAAATCTTTCAGGAACATGGTATGTCAGTCATAACCAACCCCGGCTCCAATGCTAAACTGGCAAGCGGAACAGCCCCCATTAAAAGAATCCTGGATCTGGGAATCAATCTGGCGATAGGCACAGATGGCCCGGCAAGCAATAACTGTCTGGATATGTTCCGTGAGATGTTCCTAACTACCGGATTAGCCAAACTCAGGGAAAATGATGCGTCCGTAGTAGATGCCAATCAGGTACTCTATGCAGCGACCGTTGGCGGCGCAAAGGCAATGGGATTAAAAGATTGTGATACCTTAGAAGAAGGAAAACTGGCGGATCTGATCCTGATTGATTTGAACCAGCCCAATATGCAGCCTATAAATAATATAACAAAGAATATTGTATACAGCGGAAGCAAACAAAATATTAAGCTGACTATGGTAAATGGGAAAGTGCTGTATGAGGACGGGGAGTTTCATATTGGTGTGGAGGCACAGGAAGTGTACGATAAAGTCAGACAGATTACGGAAAGTAAAAAATAATTTATGAATAAAAAATACAAACACAATTAATAAACTAAAACGAATAGCCAGGACGAATAGCCAGGACGAATAGCCAGGACGAATAGCCAGGACGAATAGCCAGGACTAATAGCCAGGACGAATAGCCAGAACTGATAGCCAAAAACGAATAAACAAAAACGAATAGCCAGAACTAATATCCAAAAAACGAATAAACAAATAGAATAAATAACAACTAAATTTAACGGAGGAAACATATGCCATATTTTATATTTCGAGACAAGAAATGCTGGTACGAAGAAAATGGGGAGGGATATCCCCTTGTGTTACTGCATGGTAATACCGCGTCATCCAGGATGTTTGCAGAAGTTGAAAAATTGTACCGAAAGAATTTTAAAACCATCTTGATTGATTTTCTGGGGCATGGAAAATCAGAACGGGTGGAAGAATTCCAGACAGATTTATGGTTTGACGAAGCGATGCAGGTAATAGCATTTTTAGAACAAACCGGCTATCAGAAGGTAAACCTCATCGGAAGCAGCGGTGGTGCCCAGGTTGCAATTAATGTTGCGTTAGAGCGGCCGGATCTGGTAAATAAAGTAATAGCTGACAGTTTTGAAGGGGACACCCCTTTGAAGGCATTTGTAGAAAATGTTATAGAAGACAGAGAAGCATCCAAGCAGGACGAAGGTATAAGGGGCTTTTATATATTTAACCATGGAGAAACCTGGGAACAGGTAGTAGACTGTGATACAAAAGCGATCCATGATCATTACATAGGGAACGGGAAATTCTTTCACAGGCCTTTATCAATGCTTAAGGCAGATATATTATTTACAGGAAGCCGCGAGGATGAGTTTGCAACGCCTCAATTTTATGATGATGTGTATCAGGGACTGATTGAGAAAATTGGGCATGGCAAAATAAAGCTCTTTGAAAAAGGCGGACATCCTGCACTGTTGTCAAACGGGCAGGAATTTTATGAGGCAGCATGTAGTTTTTTACAAGAATAGAGAACGCATAAAAAAATTTTAATGCCAACAGCTTAGTTCTGTATGGGAGAAAAGGTTTTTACTATAATCATTACATGGATTTTTTGCAAAAAATCAATGAATAGTTATATAAAAATATAATTATTAGAATGATTTAAACTTATAGTCCATTATAATTTTGCCGTATCTTGCATAAAATAAAGTCAAATGCAGGAGGGAAGAGCAATATGGTAGTGGATTATATCGAATTAGGAAAAAGAATCAAGAAGATTAGAAAAAGTAAAGGCATTACCCAGGAACAGCTCGCGGAAAACATTGGCTTATCTACACAATATATCAGTAATCTGGAAACTGCTAAGTCGAAAGGCAGTCTGGAAACAATCGTGAAAATAGCCAATATTTTCGAAGTCTCCGTGGATGAACTTTTATGTGACAGTGTCAAGAAATCGAGAGATTTTCAATTGAATGATATTACGATGGAAATGCGTGATTGTACTAACAAAGAGATGAAAATGATATTAAAAGTAGTAAAAGCGTTAAAGGGAGGGATGAGAGAATAAACAGAAAGCCGTATGTGTAGAGCGTACGGCTGTTTTTATATATAGTTTAAAAAATTGATGAAGTACATCGGTTGCAGGATAAAGTGTGGGAATGAGATAAATACTATGGAGAGTGCAGTTATGGTTAATATTGCAGTTGTAGATGACAATGAAAATTGTGCGGATTTGATAAAACAGAATATTATTAATTATTTGAACAGCGAGAGGATAGAGAAAAATGTAGAAGTCTTTGGGAGTTCTAAGCAGTTATTATTTGCTTTAGGCGGTAACAAAAGTTATCAGATCTATTTCCTGGACATAGAGCTACCGGATATGGACGGTTTAACACTTGCAGAAAAATTAGTCAAGCAGAGTGTTGAATCTTATATTATATTTATTACTTCGCATTTTGAAGTGGTTCTGGATGCTTTCAAGGTGAGGGCATTTCGTTTTATCCCCAAAGAAATGCTGGAAGAAAAGATTCCGGAAGCTCTTGAGGCAATTCAAAAGGAACTCAGTCTTCAGGCCGAAGAATACTATATTATTAATACGGAGCTGCGGTTTGAAAAAATATTATATCGGGATATCATCTATATATTCAGGGATGGCAAGAATGCTGTATTTGTAACGAAAACAGGCAGCAGGCATGAACGGAAGAGCCTTCGCCAGGTATATGCAAAATTGTCGCCAAGGGATTTTGTTTTTATTGAAAAAGGATATATCATTAATATTTTTCATGTAGTTGGTTTGATGGGCAATGTTCTGGAAATGGAAGGCCGGATTAGTCTGAAGGTCAGCCAGTCCAGGCTGAAGGAAGTAAAAGAGAAAATACATACGTTCTGGAGGTATTATAAATGAACATATTTCTGGAAGGAATGCAATTTCTATTAACAGCGGCAGAAATACAGCTTTGTTTGAAAATGATGGGGATCTTCTTTGATAAAAGAGTATCCGGAAAAAAATATAATGTATTAATAGAGATCGTAACGATCTTCGTTGCGGCTATACTGGTTATGAACAGACGGGTTCTTTTATTTTCAAGATGGGTTCTGCTCCTGACGATCTTACTGGTCTTTCTTTCCGGATTTTTGCTGTACCGGCAGAGTATTATACAAATTTTTACAATCTCTGCAATTTTCAATATTGGTCTGGCTTTGTCTGATCTGATGAACATATATCTGGTAAGCATTTTGGTCAGACGGCCTGATTTTGGGATTATAATTGATAATGATTTAAGTGTCAGCAGGGTCCTTATTCTGCTGTTTACAAGAGTGGGAGCATTTATTTTATATAAACATTTAAAAGGTCTGTTTGTAAGGTCGTCCATTCGTATCAGCTATTATACAAAGGGACTCCTTATGCTTAGCGGGATTGGATTTATCGGAGTATCAAACTTTCAGAAGGTTTATGCAAATGAAGTCAGTATGGGATTTATAGCTGACTGGTTTTTGTTTTTGGCTCTGATTCTTATGATTGCTATGATATTTGGACTTTATGTAATGTATCGGAACGAAAAAGAAAATACCAAGATGATACTTATCCGAAACCAGCTTTTGGAAGACAGCTGGGGTGATTTGAATCAGATGTACCGCGATAATCAGAAGATTTTTCATGATTTAAAGAAACATGTGAATATTATGTACCGGTATATGAAGGTGGGAAAGCAGGAAGCTGCTATGGAGTATATGGAAAGTATTATTGGTCCGGTAGAGGCATTAAACGAATGTGTATGGTCGGGTAATCAGATTATAGATTTAATCTTGAATTACAAAAAGACAGAGGCTATACATAAAAATATTCATATGAAATGTAAAGTAGAGAAATTGAATAAGGTTATGGTAAAAGACAATGATATATGTGTTATTCTGGGAAATCTGCTGGATAACGCCATTGAAGCGTGTGAATTAGTCCATTATGGGAAGAAATGGATTTCTGTGGAAATATCACAAAAAAACAGACTGCTGTTGATTTCTGTTAAAAACAGTATGGAAGTTCAGCCAATAAAAAGAAATGGACGGTTTGAGACCGGTAAAAAGGACAAGAAACTGCATGGCCTGGGGATGGAAAGTATTCAGTCGGCAGCGGATAAATATGGAGGTTGTGTGGAGTATGAATTTGATGACAAAATATTCAGGGTTTTTGTGACTTTATTTTTCTAAAGCGTGTCTCAGAATCCTAAGTATGTGGTCAAAAAACCTATCGTTAACGGACATCGCAGGACAATATTAAGAAAATGTGTTATGATTTCCCCATAGCAAGCAATGGTATATAAGAACGAAGGAGGAGATTAATGACAAGAAATGGATATCGGGGAATTTTGGGAGAAAATGTGTGTACCCGATAAGAAGTGTGAGTGAAGAAAAGTTAGTGGGAAAATTCCTGACGCTGTAACAGAAGGCAGCGGTTCAGGAGAAAAATGAATGTAAAGGTAAGGCAGAAGCATGGGAGAAAAGCTTTTGCCTTATTTTTCTCTGGATTTTCAGGAATAATGTAATTTTGAACAATGCCATTTCAATAAAAATATGGAATTTTGGAAACGGATAAAGTATAATGGAAATGCAATCCGGTATTTTCCGGCATTGCCTGTCGGATTTTGGATAAAACATAGGATGAAATGAGGAAATCGGATGGAACGTGTGACAATGAAGGACATATCAAGAGAAGTGAATGTCTCTGTAAATGCTGTTTATAAGGCTTTGAATGGGAAAAGCGGGATTAGCCAGAAAACCAGGGAAGCCATTTTGAAAAAAGCAGATGAGCTGGGGTATCAGGTGAACCGTGCTGCGCAAAGTCTGGCACGTAAGCCCATCTGCATCGGAATCATTGCAACTGAGGAATGGCCAGAATATTATAATAATTTAAAAAAGGGTATACAGTTGGAGTTGGAGCAGCTGGCTGATTATAACATTTTGGGGAAATTTTATACGATTTCAGCACCCTATACCAAGGAGAAGGCCATGCAGGCAGTTTCGGATTGCCTGGACGATCAGGTGGACGCTATTATTGCCTGCTCCTTCCATCAGGATGCAGGCAATAAAGGATTTGTGGAAGCCATGAATAAGCTGGCTGTTCCGGCGGTGGCATTGGGGTCCGGTTTGGAGGGATTTAACTGTCTGTGCTGTGTAAAGGTAGATACCTATACTTCGGGAAGACTGGCAGCGGAACTCATGAGTCAGATAATACAGCCGGAGCAGGCTGCGGTCGCGTTTATTGGAAATAAGGATTTTGCGGAGCATAAAGAGAAAATGTCGGGCTTTTTGGAAGAAGCTAATGATAGAGGTATGAAGGTTGCAAGTGTCTTTGAAACACAAGATGATTCGCAGATTGCGTATTATTTGACGGATAAGCTTCTGGAGAGCGGTTCCAATATCGGCGGAATTTACATCGCAACGGGCAACTCGGTTGCCGTTTGCAAATGCCTGAAGGATCACAAGGTTAAAAATATTAAGATTTTGGGAACGGACGTTTTTGAAGAACTCAGAAGTTATGTGAAGGATGGAACCATGAGCGGAATCATATTTCAGAATCCTGTAAAGCAGGGCAGATATGCCGTGAAAATGCTTTATCGTCATTTGGTTGAGCACGCGGAGGTGGAAAAGGAGCTCTTGATTGCACCCCAGGTTGTATTGAAAAGCATCATTGATTACTATTCTTGAATATTATCCGAATGAGAACACTTATATCTATGAAGTAACATAGGTATAGGTGTTTTTTATTATAGGAAAAATGCACTCTTTAAACTGTATGAATAAAAAAATGGATGTAAAACCATATCTTAGTGCTAGAGAGAAAATAACTATATACAAAATGCATAAAAAGTAAAAGGTTTTTCTGGATATATTCACAAATATACCATAACATAATCAGGTATAAGAAAAAAGTATTAAACATAATGGATAAAATAAATAAAAAAGACTATTGACATACGAAAAAGTATATAGTATTATGTGCTTAAAGGATAAACGTTCACCCTGTAAAAAAAGAAAAAAGTATAGACTAATACAGTTTATAAGAAGATTTATCTAAAAAACGAGTTAAATACAGAAGAAATTACTTTGTATAAGTGAAAAACTGTTATATAACGCATCATTTAAGCGACGACAATAAGATAAACGTTTATCCAAGAAACGAGGATTAAAATGCAGCGTGTAACAATGAAGGACATATCCAGAGAAATGGATGTCTCTATCAATACGGTGTACAAGGCTTTGAACGATAAAAAAGGAATCAGCCAGAAAACCAGAGACATTGTTCTAAAGAAGGCGGATACTATGGGGTATCGGGTGAACCGTGTGGCACAAAGTTTGGCACGGAAGCCAATACACATTGGAATCATTACAACAGAGGAATGGCCGGAATATTATAATGAATTAAAGAAAGGTGTACAGCGAGAGCTGGGGCAGCTAGCGGACTATAACGTTTCGGGAAGGTTTTATACAATTTCAGCACCTTATACCAAGGAGAAAACCATGCAGGCGGTCACGGACTGCATGGAGGATAAGGTGGATGCTATTATCATATGCTCCTATCACCAGGATGCCGATAACAAGGGCTTTGTGGAGGCGGTGAATAAGCTGGCGGTTCCTACAGTGCTGCTAGGTTCCGATTTGATGGGCTTTGAACGCTTGTGCTGTGTGAAGGTGGATACCTATGTCTCGGGAAAGCTGGCAGCGGAATTTATGAGTCGTATTGTACAGAAGGAGCGAACAGTAGCGGTTTTTATCGGAAATAAGGACTTTGTTGAGCACAAAGAAAAGCTGGCAGGCTTTTTAAAGGAAGCGGACAGCAACGGCTTGGAGGTGGAAGGAGTTTATGAAACACAGGATGATCCTCAGATTGCCTACTATTTGTCTGAAAAGATTTTAAAGGGCAGCGAAAGTATTGGCGGTGTGTATATCGCAACGGGGAATTCGGTTGCGGTATGCAAATGTTTGAAGGACAACAATATCAAGAATATTCAAATATTGGGAACCGATGTTTTTGAGGAGGTCAGAAGCTATGTAGAGGATGGGACGATTAGTGGAATTATATTCCAGGATCCCATAAAGCAGGGAAGATATGCCGTAAAAATGCTTTATCGCCATTTGGTGGGACAGCTGGAGGTGGAAAAAGAGGTTTTAATTGCGCCCCGGGTTGTTTTGAAAAGTATTATTGACTATTATTTATAGTTCCCCAGGTTCTGTTTATTCTGTGGGTACGTTGAGTGAAAGGGAGGAAGTGACAATGGGGATATTGACATATGGCTCCTGCTATAAGGATAAAAAATCCGTTGTAATAGAAAATGATTGCATAAGAGCGGAATTTTTACCAGGGTGCGGAGGAAAGATGGTTTCCCTGGTTTACAAGGAAAAACAAAAGGAATTATTGGTGCAGGCACAGTCCTCTGCTTATAAGGAATATCACTATGATGGGAACTATGTTGAGGCAGAATGCAGCGGGTTTGACGACATGTTTCCCACCATAGACCCGGTCTACTATGAGCAGTATCCCTGGTCAGGAATCAAGCTGCCGGACCATGGGGAGATATGCAGCCTTGAATGGGATTATGCAATGGAGGACAGTTGTATTCGCATGTGGGTATATGGTGTCCGGCTTCCCTATCGGTTTGAAAAGGAAATCCGATTTTATTCTAAGAGCCGCCTTTCTATTAGGTATCGGGTTTTGAATCTCAGCCAATTTGATATGGATTTCCTTTGGGCGGCACATGCAATGCTTGAATCGGAAGAGGGAGCGGAAATATTGCTGCCAAGTATGGAGGATCCCAAGCTGACTTGTGTGTTCGCATATGATGCCGGGTTTGGACTGTACGGAGACAAAATGACCTGGCCGGTGACACGGCGGCGGGATGGCAGTATTCAGAATTTGAGCACTACCCCTGCAATCCGGGAGGATGGAAATAATTATAAAATTTACTTTGACCATACTCTGGGGGAAGGTTGGTGCGCCTATCGATACAATCAGACCGGTATGAAGCTGACCATGTATTTCCCGGTAGAGACTGTTCCGTATTTTAGTATTTGGGTAAATGAGGGAAGCTTTCACGGATATCATAACATTGCGTTTGAGCCCTGCACTGGGGCATATGATCGGATAGATCTGGCTAGAATGCATAAGCAAAACAGTGTGCTTCCTGCAAAAGGGGAATATAAGTGGTATCTTAGTTTTGAAGCAGAATCAATAAGATAAGAGAGAGAGGAAGATTATGTCTTACGAAAATTGTCTGAAAAAAATAGGAGCATCTCAACTTCCGCCGTTTACTATTCAGTATGGACGGAATCAGCTGGATAACATTGACAAGGAGTGGAAGTGGAAAGACGAAATTGCCTGGCAGGATAGTGACAGAATCCTACACAAAAGAGTCTATGTATCAGACGATGGGCTGATTCGGCTCACCTGTGAAATGACTGAATTTTTGAACAACAATGCAGTGGAATGGATTCTTTATCTTGAAAATATTGGAACTTGTCATTCGCCTGTAATCTCCAACCTTTTGCCGCTGCATATGAATTTGACAGTGGATCCAGACATCATTCCCTCGGTTCTGTATTCTAAGGGCTGCTTCCCGGAGGCGGGAGTGGACAACTATGCGCTGCGCAATTATCCGTTGAAGCCGGGTAGAAAATTTCAGATTGACAGCCCCGGAGGCAAGACAATAGAATCGATTCCGTTTTTCAATATCTGTCAGAATGGCCGCGGCTGGATTGGTGCGGTGGGCTGGGCAGGCAGCTGGATCATATCTGCAGAAAAGACAGGAGCTGATGAAATAGAACTGAAGGCCGGCATGAATGAGACTAACATTTCCCTTAAGCCAGAGGAAAAGATCAGAACCCCAAGGATTCTGCTGATGCCATGGGAGGGAGAGTGGATTGAGGCTCAGAACAGTCTTCGCAGACATAATCTTATTTATCATACACCCCATTACAACGGAAAACCGGTGGAGGTTCCCATTTGCCACGGCGGCTGGGGCGGCCTGAAGGAGGAGCATGCGCTGGAATTGATGGATAAGATTCAGGCAGAAAATATGCAGTATGATGCTTTTTGGATGGATGCTGGCTGGTATGGACCGGATCGTGAGGAAGACGAATATCAGGTATTTGGCGAGGAAGACTGGTTTTTGTATACCGGTGACTGGCGGATCAACAAAACAGCCCATCCCAGAGGACTTAAGCCAATCAGTGATGCGGCTCATAAACATAACATGAAATATCTGCTTTGGTTTGAACCGGAGCGTGTAGTGGTGGGAACACCCATCAGTAAGGAGCATCCGGAGTGGATTATTGGAGATAAGGCTACGAATTTTGGTGGACATAAGGATCTTCCCTACGTTCGGTTCGGACTGTATGACTTCGGCAATGAGGAAGCTAGAAAATGGATGACAGATATGATTTCCAGGACGATTTCGGAGATTGGAATTGACATTTTTCGTCAGGACTGCAATGATTCAGGTTTGGCATATTATTGGAACTCTGTGGATACACCGGACCGTAGGGGAATGACCCAGATCCGTTATGTGGAAGGGCTGCTGGAGTTTTGGGATGAGCTAAGGCGTAGGCATCCGGATTTAATTTTCGACATTGTACAGAGGGGAGACCTAGATACGATTACCCGTGCAGTGGATTTATCCCGTTCAGATTATCCCATTGCCCCAGATTCCGATCCCATAGGCAATCAGATTGCAACGGAGGGATTGTCTTTCTGGCGTGCTCATTACGGTACCCTGGTCACCACCATACCGGAGGATACCTACCATATGCGAAGTGCGTTTTGCCCCGGAGTAGGTTTTGCCATAACAGATTTAAACGGTACAAGGGAACAACTGGGAGCTTTTAAAGAGCGTGAGTTTCCGTTCTCTTGGGCACGCTCCATTATGAACCAGCTCCGCCGTGCAAGGCCATATTATTACGGTGATTATTATCCACTAACGATTTCGGGACTGAATCAGGCAAAGTTATTTGGAGGTCCTTGGGCATATGAAGAAAATGTATGTTCCTTTGAGCGAACTGACTGGTTTGCTTATCAGATGAATCGTAAAGATCTTGAGGAGGGCATGGTAATGGTTTTGAAAAGGCCGTTCAGCGCTTATTGCACAGCACAGTTTGTCCTGCGCGGATTAGAAGCGGAGGGAATGTATGAGATAGAGGATGTAGATACGGAAGAACGGATATGTAAAAAAGGCTCAGAGCTGTCAGAGACAGGACTTGAGATTACAATTTCTGAAAAACCGGGAAGCAAGTTGTATTTCTATAGACAAATGCAAGAGGAATAAAATCGGCAGGAGAAGCAGGAAAGATGAAAGTATGATTAATCAAGGGATGTGAAGGGTGTATTACCCGAAAAGGGTTTGCCCTTGATATAATAAATAAAACCATATGAAAGGGAAAAGGTGTATTGATGAAAAAACATGTAAAGGCGGTTTCGTTATTATTGAGTGTTACTTTGACGGCAGGTACACTACTGATGGCAAGCGGCTGCGGTAACGGGGGAAGCAGCGGAGAAGCACCCGACAGTGAAAAGTCCGGAGGAGAATCAACAGACTCGAAGGGTTCGGATGAGGAAGCGTCCGACAGTGCAGAGGGAAAGTCAGATGATCTGGTCATCTTAAATGCGTGGGTAGGCAATGCTTTGGTTTCGGCAGCTACCTCCGTTAATCAGATGGACACTGAAATCGGAAGGCTGATTGCAGAGAAAACTGGAGTTGCCTTTAATACGACCTTCCTGAATTCGGGAACAACAGCAGATGAAGCATTTAATCTGATGATAAGCGGAGGTGGATATGAGGATTATGATGTTATCATGCTGCCGTCCTCAACCACCATGTCAATGACCTGGCAGCAGAAGCTGGTTAACTCGGGGGCAGTAGTTCCAATTGATGAATATTTAAACCAATCTGACAAATATCCTAATTTAGCTTCAATTCCCTCCGAGGTGATGGATTTATGCAAGTATGAGAACGGCAGCATCTATGGCTACCCTCATAACTGGTATGAGGATATGGAATCCAAATACGGGTTCTGGGCAGCCGATGGATGGTACATTTTCCCGGAATATCTGGAAGCGGTGGGTATGACGTCAGATGACGTCAAGGATCTGGAGGGAATCGAAACGTTTCTGAAAGCCGTGAAGGAGAAGGGGCTGCAGAACGAATCAGGACAGACTATACAGCCAATGTCAATGGGCGAGGCGGGTGAATGGTATAGGAGCCTTCTGACTTCCTTCGGAGTTTCCACGGCGGGAAGCGGTTTCCATGAGGTGGATGGCAAGATGCTTCACTTCAGGGATCACATTAAAACTATGGAAGCAATGAAGTGGATGAACAGATTGTACAATCAAGGGCTGATCGATCCGGAATTCATTACCCAGAAAAATGATCAGTTGACAGAAAAGATTATGACCAAGCGGGTTGGTCTGGTGATGACGAATGCATTTAACTTCTGGAGTGCAGTGACGGTAGGCAAAAATGAAGCCAGTGAAATGGATATCCTGGAGTACCCACTGGCGGATGGAATAGAAAAAGCCGGAGCGGCTGCACAGTATGATCCCTATGGTACACCCGCGCTTTATGTCACAAAATCATGCAAGAATCCTGAGGCAGTTGCAAAGTTAGTTGACTATTTTGCGGAGCAGGGTAAGTACAGACAGTGGGAGCTGAGCTATGGCCCCCGTGGTACAACCTGGGACTTTGATGAGGAGCTGGGAGAGCCGTATTTCCAGATCACCGATGAGAAGCTGATTGAAGCCATGAACGATTACAATGCTATGACCGAATATGGCTATACAACCACAGTGGGCGTTGCGCCTTTCGATAAAGATTTGAATTACTATCGGAAGGAAAATGAGGAACAGCTATTCTGGATTTTCAATATGCATAAATCGAATTCTGAGGTAGAAGGCTATGCAATTAAAAGACCGGACTCGGATAGAATCCAGTTTTCAGCCAATGGTGCTTACACTACCAACTTTAGTATTTTGAAGCAGTTGGATAACGACTATTTCAGCAGACTGGTAGCCTGCGGTGAGGCAGAATTTGACACTTTGTGGGCAGAGTATCAGGCACAGCTTGAGCAGCAGGGGCATTGGAGTGAGGTAAAGGCAGAGTTTGATACGGAATATGCAAAAATGAAGTAAGACAGTGATTTGTCCGGTGTGGTGTGGCAGTGAAAAGATGTGAGAACACTGCCACGTTTCACCAAATACGAGTAAAAGGATGGAGGAGGAAGTATGTTGCGGACAAACAGCCAGGTAAGAAATAAACGTTCGGTAAAAAAGATAATTCAGAAATATTCATGGAATTATTTATTTATTTTGCCGGGCATTGTACTGTTGTTTCTGTTTTCCTATAAGCCGATGGTAGGAATCTTGGCAGCTTTTAAGGATTACAGAATGGAATTGGGACTTTGGGATAGTAATTGGAATGGTCTGAAAAACTTCTCCTTTTTAACCGATCCGTATTTTTGGCAGTCCTTTAAAAATACCATACTTATAACCGTTTTAAGGACAGTCATAAATTTTCCTGCACAGATTATATTTGCGTTGATACTCAACGAGCTGGCAAACGGAAAATATAAGAAACTGGTTCAAAGTGTATCTTATATCCCCTATTTTATATCCTGGATTGTTGTTGCATACATATTGAACTCGTTACTGGCTCTGGATACAGGTGTTGTCAATTCTATGCTGGGTTCCCTGGGGATGGATCAAATACATTTTATGGGAAAAGTGGAATATTTCAGAGCATTGATTGTCCTCAGTTATTTGTGGAAGAACCTTGGCTGGGGAGCGATTATCTATATTGCGGCACTTGCCAACATTGACCCACAGCTTCATGAGGCTGCAAAGATAGATGGGGCTGGACGAATTAAACGTATTTGGCATATTAATCTGCCGGGTATTGTTCCTACTATTGCTATTATGTTAATTTTAACAATGCCTTCCTTACTGTCGGCGGGCTATGATCAGATTCTGCCGTTGTCGAATCCGGTTAACATGGAGGTTTCAAATGTGCTGGATGTTTATATTGTGCGATTAGGACTTGCACAGGCACAATACAGCGTGTCTACAGCAATTGGCCTGGCGTTATCCGCAATTAATCTGATACTGGTAGTAGCGACGAACAGCATTAGCCGAAGGCTCAGTGATTCCAGCTTGTGGTAAGCAAAAGTATGCAGGAGAAGGGAAGGGATTGTTTTGAAAAAAGCAAAGGTAAGAAAGATTAAATCCAAAAGTGACATTGCTTTTGATGCTGTAATCAAGATACTGTTAGGGTTTTTTGGTTTTCTTTGTGTCTATCCATTGTGGTATATTTTAATACTTTCATTTAATGATGGAGTGGATACCATGCGGGGAGGAATTTATTTCTGGCCCAGGCAGTTTACACTTGCAAATTATATTGTATGTCTCCGGGACAATATTATTCTGGGAGCATATGTCAATACAATTCTCAGGACTGTCCTTGGTACGGTAGCGGGTGTTGCCGTCACGGGGATGGTTGCATATGGTGTTTCGGAGAGAAATCTGCCTGGAAGAAAATTTATTATGATTTACATGATGATTCCAATGCTTTTTAGTGCGGGACTCATTCCCACTTATTTGAATCTGAAAAGCTTAGGCCTGATTAATCGCTTTGGAGTGTACATTTTTCCTGCAGTCTTCAGTATATGGAATTGTATCATCATGAGAACTTCTTTTGAAGGGATTCCCACTGAACTGAAGGAATCTATGCGGATAGACGGGGCCAATGAGCTTCAGATACTGATGCGTCTGATTCTCCCTATTTCCAAGCCCATACTGGCGGCGATTGCACTGTTTACGGCTGTCGGTCATTGGAACGATTGGTTTACTGGTGCTTATTATGTGACCAACAGTAAGCTGGTACCGATTCAAACTTATTTGCAGAGTGTTATGAACCGTTCGCTGACTAATTTTGAACAGGGTTCGGTGAATCTTATGGGGCTGGATTTTGGAAGTCTGGCAAATGCCAATTCCATGTCTATTAAGCTGGCAGTGGTAGTGCTTTCCACAGTGCCGATTCTGATGATTTATCCGTTCCTTCAAAAGTACTTTATCAAGGGAGTTATGGTAGGGTCCGTAAAAGGATAATCAGATTGAAATAAAAACAAAAACAACGACAAAGGTGGTAGGAAAGATGAAAGGATATTCTGATTTTGTTCAATTTAATCATACAGGGGAAAAGCTATACCTGAAAAGCTTTCAGAATATGGATACGGGGTTCGAGTGGGCTGATTCCCAGTCGGCCTGCGGAATCCTGGCAGAGGAAAACGGAACCGAATTGACAGAGAACTGGCACGACTGGCAAATAAAGGAGGAAATTCTGGGAGAATGCCGTGTAATTACGATTACAGCATCGCATAAAAATGGGCTGGTCCTGAGCTGCCAGTACAAAATTCATTCGGACTGTCAAGTAGTGCAGATTGGATGTACTTTAAAAAATATAGGCAGCCATCCCCTTTGTATTACCAATTTCAGTCCAGTAAATATTTCCCTTCAGTGTGCAGAGCCGGTAGTGGCTTACAGCATAAGGAAAGACGTTTACTCCATGCAGACCCAGGTGATGGAGGATCCGCTGACCATCCGGGGAGGAAAATGGAATATGCCGGAAAATGCCGGCTGGCTGGTTTTGGAGAACACGCAGAGGCAGGAAAGTCTGTTTTTGGGTATCGAATGGGAGCGGGAATGGAACTTGTCTGTGACTCCTGACCCAAAGGGGCACATTGTGCTGAAAATGGGGCTTGAAAATTTTAGCCAGACCTTGGAGGAAGGGGGGGTACTGACTTCGCCGACTGTATTCCTGGGAGCAGCCACAGGGGGTCTGGACGAGGCCACCAACAGCATGAGACGCTATATGGTGGGACATGTGCTGCCCCAGCCCATGAAGGATTTTCCATGGGTTTCCTATGATATCTGGTCAACAGAGAGTGAGGATGTGGAGGAAACGATCCGCAAAGAAGCGGATTTTGCAGCAGATATCGGTGTGGAAAACTTCTATATTGATGCCTCCTGGTGGGCGGGCTCCTCTGTGGAGGGAGATGGTGCATGGGGCTATCGGCTTGGAAACTATCTGCCTGACAGGAGGAAGTTCCCGAAAGGGCTTCGCGCCATGGCAGAGTATGTCCATGGCAAGGGAATGAAATTTGGTATTTGGGTGGACCCCATGATCATAGACGAATATTGGGTATCCACCGGTATGATACCGGAAAAATGGCTGGTAAAAAATCAGGATGAGCATGCCGTTCTTGACCTGACCGAGGTGGCAGGGTGGCCGAGGGTGAAGCAGATTTGTACGGGATGTAAGGAAGTACAGAACTACATAGTAGAGACAGTGAGCAGAATCATTGAGGAATTTCGGCTCGACTGGATTAAGTGGGATGACTCTGCATTTTCTCAGCCGGTTGTATGTACAAGAACCGATCATGGACATCAGGAGGGAGACGGTAATTATATGGCGGTGGCCGGTAAATATGAGATTTTCAAAGAGCTACATGAACGCTTCCCGGATTTGGTGATAGAGGCCTGCGGCTATCCGGCCAGGATTGACTATGGCCTGGCACCCTATATCCGCACAAGCTGGCTCAGCGACAGCTCGGCACCAGCGGAAAAAGTCATTAACAACATGGAGTTTGCCAGCTATGTTTATCCCAACTCCTATAATTCAGCATGGCTGATCGAGCATGATGAGGTGCTGAAGGAGAGCGACCCTGCCGCATTAGATACGGTTGTAAGGAGCAGGATGATGGGGCTGTTTGGTTTTGGAACATTGACCGGTCATCTGTCGGAACGCATTTCACTATGGCCGGCAGCAGTTCATGATGCGATCAGAAGAAACCTGCCTTATTATAAAACCATGCGGCATCTGCTGTCCCAGGACGTTTACCATTATAATAATGATTCGGATACCTGCTGTGACTGGCGCATGATGGCATGCGTATCCTATGACAAGGAGCAAGCGGTTACCTTTGTGTTCCGTGCTGATGCGGAGCAATCTTCCGGTAAAATAAGGCTCAAAGGACTTGATGCAGCTGTCGACTACACAGTGTCCTCCCTGAATACAGGAAAAACAGTGTCAATGTCAGGGAAGGAATTGATGACAAAAGGTGTGCTTGTTGATCTGTCTGTCCACGGACAAGCCTCTGATATTTTTGAAGCAAAAAGGCAAGCGTAGAAAGGGTGAAGGAATATGGCAAAAAAAGCTTTAGAATTTTATAAAAACGGAGGAAGGGATGTTACACGGTATATATCCGGCACCACGGTGTATGAGGAGACTCTCCAGGACGGATATTATGTTGGACTGTATTGGTCGGCATCCGGACAGATCCACAGAGAAAATATAACCGAAACCCTGCCCATGCTGGGGATGAGTCAGATGGAATTTCGAGGAATTCACCCGGTGGGACACAGGCTCAACAGCTTTGGGCTGGAAATTGACGGGCAGTCTCTGCATAACTGCTGGCGGATGGAGAGCCAGGAGGAAACGGTGCAGGACGGACACACTCTGGTTATGGTCACCTTGAAGCATCAGCTGCGCCCCATAGAGGTAAAGGTATGCACAAGGCTGGACACTACGGATTTTCTCACCAGATGGCTGGAAGTTACCAATCTGGGTGACCGTCCGGCGGCACTGTCAAGAATTGCGCCTATGAGCGGTCTTCTCTGGGATGTTCACTATACGCAGGAGTATGGCTTTCTGAAATCTCTGCCAGACAGCGGTAATCCTGACTATCCTTTCGCAGTGGCATATCTGGATTCTTATGTCCAGTCCGAGGAAGGAAACTTGAAATGGATTGATTTAGAGGAACCGGTTACCACCCTGGAAAACAGACAGAGAAATGTGTTCGGTCCCCCATACTATTATGTGAAAAACAAAATTACAGGAGAGATATTTTGTATGGCCTTGGCCTGGTCGGCAGGCTTTACCACATCCCTCTACTACGACAGGGTCAGTAAAATGCTGTCATTTGAGATGGGGCCGTCGGGGAAAGCACCTCTGCGGGTAATCGCGCCCCAGGAAAAGGTCGTCTCGCCGGCGATCCATATAGGTCCACAGCATGGAAATGTGGATGGCTGCGTGGCAGAATGGCATCGTCATCTGAGAACCTCTGTCATTCCCCAGCGAAGGGGAAAAGCCGGCATGTATACGGTAGCCGGACGTGTTGTGGAGGAGCCCGGGGACTGGATACTGCGGGAAATCGATATTGCAGGAGAAATGGGCATAGAGGCATTCGTGGTTGATGCGGGGTGGTACGGAGATCATTTTGCCGGCTGGTGGGATAACCGGGGAGATTGGTTTGAGGGTGATTTTCTGCCTCAGGGAGGTCTTCGCGGGATTCGGGATTATGTGCATAAGCAGGGAATGCTCTTTGGCCTCTGGATGGAGCCAGAGGCAATCGAAGCTACTTCCCATTTATATCAGGAGCATCCGGAATATAAGATACATTATGAACCTGAGGGTGTCAAGCACTTTGAAAATGATGCGGATGTGGATCTTTCCAATCCACAGGCAGCGGAATATGTAACCGGATATATCCGAAGCATCTTTGAACGGGTGCAGCCGGACATTTTTAAAATTGATTATAACACCAGAAATTTTGAGGGAGCTCAACATCCGGTGAATGGCTATGCAGAAAATAATGCCTGGCGGCATTTTGAAGCCTTGTATGGAATTTTCGAGGAAATGCTGCAGAAATATCCGGATACGGTTTTTGAAAACTGTGCCAGCGGTGGTGGACGAAATGATTTGGGGATGCTGTCCAGATTTCATTACTGTACTCAGTCGGATTTTAGTCAGATGCCCCTGAGCATTCGTTGCATTAACACCATGAGTATGTTTTTGCCGCCGGAGGCGATTTGCTATTACCATAATCACATAGCATTCGCTCACCTTCAGGCAGATTTGGATACGCATTTGCGGGTATGTCTGTTTGCTGTACCCATTTTTGTAGGCTTTGGGGCCCAGGATGCAGATCGCAGCGTTCCTTATTTTGAAAAAAGTAAAAAATACATTAAGCTTGCAAAGGGATTTTGCAGGGAGGTAATGGAAAATCATCCTACCGTATATCACCATACACCTTATATTGGGGTCAGCAGCCCGACCGATTTTTGTGTGCTGGAGTATGCTAATGCAGACAAAACTAAAGGGTATTGCGGTATATTCAAGCTATCGGAGGCTGCCCCGGACTATCAGTTGTATCTGCGGGGAATTGACGGGGCAAGGGAATACGAGATTACCTGCCACAATAGCGGTTCCGTATTGCGTGTTCCGGGAAGTGAGCTGATGAATCAAGGACTTAGAATCCATCTGGAATCAGCCAATACGTCAGAACTTATTTTGTATAGAACATGTTAATAGCTCCAGCTAGAAACATATTCAAAGCGGCATGGAATTTAAGGAGGAAGAGAATATGAAACAAATAAAAATAGGCTTTTTGCCATCAAATTGGGAATCATGGGACGGAAATCAGTTTACGGGAAAATGGGCAGGAAAAATGCGCGACCGTTGTCTTAAGGTAATGGAGCAGGTGGACAAGGTCCAAATTGTGGTTCCGTCCGCTGAATTGACGGAGGATGGCTGTGTCAGCACTCCGGAGGAGGGAAAAAAGGCTTTGGAGCTCTATCTTTCAGAGCAAATAGATGCGCTGGCAGTGGGAAACATGACTTTTGGTATGGAGGTGGCAGTGGGAGAGGTCTTGAGTGGCCTGAACAAGAATATTCCAATTCTGCATTTCTGTACCAAAAGCGGGCCGATTCACAAGGGATCCCGCTCAACAGATACTTGGTGCGGGCAGTTTATGACTACTTCCGCAATCCGGAGGCGCGGATTTAAGTTCGTGCATATCAATACCTGTAATCCGGAGGAACCGGAGTTTCAGGAAGGTTTTGAAAGCTTTGCCCGGGTAGTTTACGCAATCAAGCGGTTCAAAGGAGCAAAAATTGCACAGCTGGGCACTCGTCCACTGCTGTTCGAATCTCAGTTTTTCAGCGAGGAAAATTTCCAGAGAACCTTTAGCCAGATGCTCAAGACCATGGATTTGGCAACTCTGTTTGACCAGCTGGATAGAATAAAGGATACCGATCCCCAGGTTGTGGATACTGTCACGGATATCAAAGCCGGCTTTGTCTGTGATCAGACTATCCCGGAATCAAGTATTATCATGCAGGCCAAATACGAAATTGCATTGAAGCGTGCCTATGATGAGCTGGATGCAGACTGTATGGCGGTGAGCTGCTGGGCAATGCTGCAGAAGAAGTACGGTATTGCTGCCTGCTCAACCTTTGCCAGATTGAACCAGCAGGGATATATCACTGCCTGTGAGGTGGATGTGCTGGGAGCGGCAACTATGCTGCTGACCCGGGCGGTGACCATGGATGAGGAGACACCCGTCTTTATCGACTGGACAGATCTGCATCCCACGGAGGATAACATGTGGCTTGCCTGGCATTGTGGAAATGCAGCGCCCAGTCTTTGTGCACAATCAGATACCAAAAAACTTATGGCCAATGAGCGTCTTGGCATATGGGGTGATGCCTGTGATGGTTCGGTTGAATTCCGCATGAAGGAGGGACCTGTTACGTGTGTCCGACTGTTGGAATATGAAGGCGAATACAGAATGTTTATTTCTACCGGAGAATCAGTGAACATAGAACCCTTTATACGAGGTACCTATGCCTGGATAAAGGTTAGGGATATCAAAAAGATGGAGGCTGCGATGATAGAAGCAGGAGCAATCCACCATGGTGTTCTGGTGTTTAGCGAGACAGCGGCTGATGATTTGGAAATGTTCTGCAAGTTTATGAATATCAAAGTGATTCGCTGTGACTGATTATAAGATGCGGCAGGCTGTTTAGGAGGATAGATATGGGTGTATTAAAGACATGGCGGGGATTTGAGATTGAGAGCCGCTGTAAAAAGATAGAGAAAACGTTTCGCCTTGAGCCGGTTACGAAATCAGAGGATGTGCCGTTGGTGGTTAACACACCCTGCTATTTCGGCTATGGAAATAACCCGATGCCCTGGGATTATTGGAAGAATCCGTCCAGCATGGTACGCTACCAGGAGGAGAGTTTTGAAAGGCATCTGAAGTCGGTAACGGGAGATGATACCGTTCCATATTTTATGCCCTGGTTCGGTACGGGGGTGACGGCATCTGCCTTTGGATGTAAATTCAAGGAGGCAACCGGATTCGGAGACGACCCGGGTTTGAAAACAACCTGTATCAGCTCTGTCTCTGATATTGCAAGATTAAGACAGCCGGATCCCTATCGGGACGGAGTCATGCCCAGGGTGCTTGAATTTATTGATTATGCCAGGTCCCACAGTGATCTGCCGGTAGGGCTAAGTGATATGAACAGCCCCTTGTGTACAGCGGCACAGCTGTGTGGTTATGACAATTTGTTTGTCTGGATGTATGAGGAGCCGGAGGCTGTTCATGAGCTGATGGAAAAGATTACAGACGCATTTATCCACTGGGTAAGGGTTCAAAAAGAACATACCGGAGAGAGTCTTGACAGCAGCAATGGTCTTCAGGGAGTATGGGCACCTAAGGGTGTGGGCATCTGGGTATCCGATGATGATCTGGTCTCTATAAGCCCGGAGCTTTATGAAGAATTTGTGGTGCCTTACAATTCCAGGATATTTGAAGCTTTTAGCGGTGGAACGGTTCATTTTTGCGGAAATGGTCTTCATCAGGTGAACAACCTGATCAAGACCGGAAATATCAGAGCCGTGAATAATTCCCCAATGTCAGGTTTTGCAGTGTTCTCCAGCATGGTCAAGGAATTAAGTGGAAAAATGGCCATTTTGATTCAGGATGCGGCCCCCCTGGAGCCGGAACTGTACTATCCCAGATTGTTTGAAAACATTGAAGATTTCAGAGGAATTATGCTTGCCACATTCGTGGAGGATACGCTGGGCATGGCTATGGATGGCAGCACTCAGAATACGCAGTCCGAGGCCTTTGCCCGTGCAAATCGGACAGTTAAAGTGGTGAGGGAATGCATTGGTAAAAAGCTGAACATGGAATCAAGGCGGTGAGTGAGAATGAAAACATTTGAAATAAACAAGAACCATGATTTCCTGATGAAGAGAATGGGAGATATTTCCCAGCTGGCCGGTCTTAAGCGGTACGAAATGCTTGACGGAAAAGCCAGGGGTGTGGAGGCGGTGGATTTTAAAACCGGGACAGGATTCCAGTTTACTGTTCTGCCTGGCAGAGGAATGGATATTGCCTGGGCAAGTTATCAGGGAGTTCCCATTAGCTATATGTCTAAAACAGGCATCGTCTCTCCGGCATACTACAACCCCGAGGGAATGAATTGGCTGCGAAGCTTTTTTGCCGGTCTGCTTACAACCTGCGGGCTCTCAAATGTGGGAGGTCCATGTGAGGATGAAGAACCGATTATCGGTTCTCAGAAATACGGTCTCCATGGGAGAATTAGTCAGATCTGTGCGGATCATGTCTGTGTTCGGGAAGAGTGGTCAGATGATACCTTTCGCATGGCAGTATCCGGTCGGGTTCAAGAATCCATGGTGCATTGTGAAAATCTGGCATTGACACGGGAGGTCAGTACGGAGCTTGGGAAAAATTTTCTGCGCATTCATGACACGGTGGAAAATATGGGATTTAATGCCCGTCCGCTGATGCTATTGTACCATATAAATATCGGATATCCAATATTGGATGTGGGAACGAGAATCGTCTTGAAATCCAAAAAAGTTGAGCCAAATGATGAGCTGTCCAGACAGAACCTGAAGCAGTTTGATCAGGTGGGAGAGCCGGTGGGAGGGGCAAAGGAAAATCTGTTTTTTCATGATTTGTGTACCGATCCGGATCAAACCACGTATGTTGGACTGATTAATGATACGCTGGAGGTAGGAGTCTATATCAGGTTCAACAAGGCCCAGCTGAAGAACCTGGCAGAATGGAAGCAGCTGGGGGAGGCAGAATATGTAGTCGGGATTGAGCCCGCCAATTGCCGTCCCGCAGGCAGGCTGGAGCAGAAAGCAGACGGAGCGCTGGAAATGCTGCAGCCCGGTGAAAAAAGATGCTTTGAGCTGGAAATTGGAATCTTGACAAACAAGGATGAGATTTGTGTGTTTGAAAAAAGGGTCGGGAAGTTGAAATAGTCTCTATGGTAAACTTTGGAGAAAAGGGAGGTATAGGAATGGATTTATTGTCGCTGAAACAATTTCAAAGTGAAGATATCACCATTGAACA
>NZ_JNGB01000134.1:0-11751 GCF_001029355.1 Robinsoniella sp. RHS | reverse complement strand
CTTCGATAGAGATATCGCTTCCTTCGAACAACCCGTTCTCCTGTGCAACGAAAGGAGTTGCCGTCCCCAGTGCCAATATGGAGCCAACCCGTATTACATTGTCACCGCCTGCTGCTTCACTGCTGCCCTGGGTATCCTGTTCCGTATCTTTGTCTGATACTTCCTGTGACGTGCTGTCACTGGCAGCATCTTCTGCCGTCATTCCTGCTGTCTCTGCGGATGTTGCTGCTGTCTCCCCTGCTCCGCATCCACATACAAAAATTGCTGCTACCGCTGCCATTCCTACTAATTTCTTCCACTTTCTCATTCCTTTACCCCTTGTCCTTTCTTAAACATCTCCACTAATTTTAAACGCTGGATTTTCCCATTTCCTCCTTTGGGAATATCCTCTACAAAAAATACCATCCGCGGAACTTTATAGCTCGCTATCCTTTCTTTGCAGTAGGTGATTACATCTTCTTTTTCCAGGCTGCTGTCTTCTTTCACTTTAATATAAGCAGCTACTTCTTCCCCATACACTGCATCCGGAACGCCTACGGTAGCGGCAAGTTCTACCCCATCCATCTGATAAATGATCTCATCTACCTCTCTGGGTGAGAACTTTTCTCCTGCACGGTTAATCAGTTCTTTAATTCTGCCATCTAAGAACAGATATCCGTCCTCATCCAGATATCCAAGGTCTCCTGAGTGGAACCACTCTCCCGTAAAAGCTTTCTTCGTCTCTTCCTCCTTATGATAGTAGCCTCTGGTTATATTATTTCCCTTAATCAGAACCTCTCCCAGACATCCTGTTGGCAGTTCATTCATCTCTGTATCCACGATTTTAATATCATTTCCAAATGTCAGTCCCACAGAACCGGGTTTTCTTGCAAGGGGAGGCATGGGATTTGTGGTAATCTGGCTGCAGCCTTCCGTTATACCATAGGATTCTATTATGGGCATACCGCATTTCTGTTCAAACTCCTCCAGAACTGCTACCGGCAGAGGCGAAGAAGCGGATCTTGCAAAACGCATGGAACTGAAATCCACGTCTTCCGGGATTCCTTTCGCCAGCAAGTGGGAATACATCGTAGGAACCCCGCTAAACCAGGTAGTCTTATATTTCTCAATATCCTTCCAGAAGCTGCGCACGCTGAATTTGCCGCCTATCACAATACTTCCGCCTGAGAATAAAGGTGTAATCAGGGTGATTACCAGTCCATTAATATGAAACCAGGGAAGTACACACAGCGCCACATCCTTTTCTGTCAGCTTATGGGCCGCCGCGATATGCTCTGCTTTCGCCAGCAGATTCCGGTAACTTAAAATTACTCCCTTGGGATGCCCGGTAGTTCCTGATGTATAAAGCAGCATTGCCACGTCATCCGTCTCTGGCTTTGTTTCGGGAATTTCCGGTGCTCCCGGTGTACCGGCAGCTTTCAGTCCAATGCTCAGGAATATATGCCCATCTGCCATAGACAATTGTTTTATTCTATATTTTTTTGGGATATTTTCAACGAACTTCTCAGTTGTAATGATTGCTTTCGCCTGAGAATCCGTGATGAGATAAGAAAGCTCCGCTTCCTTTAAATATGTATTGACTGGAATTACCACCGCTCCGGTGTCGGTAACTCCAAAATAGGTTATGGCAAACTCAATACTGTTTTCCATCATAAGTAAGACTTTATCTTCTTTCCGAAGTCCCAATGCCCGAAGATGAAGGCTCATTGCATCAATCTTATCACGCAATTCTATATAGGTAAGGGACCGAAGTGTTCTCGCGCAGGTGACAAAGCATCGATCCTGGTATTTTTCCGCCATGTCTCCAATCAATGTTCTAAACGTTGCTGTTTGCATTTCTGTGCTCCTCATAGTTAATATTTTAATTATATATTCCTATATTAATAGGTACTTGAGCGTGTCTGAAAATTGCTTTCTGACAGCTGCGCATCACGCTGTACCGGAATATCCCCCATACTTTCATGCACCGATACCCAGTTCCAGAATCCTGTTCCTGATCGCCTGGAATTCCGGACTTGTCCTGTTTCTGGGCTTTGGCAGGTCCACCGTGATGATTTCCTTAATTTCTGCAGGAGAGTTTGTAAATACAACTATCTTGTCAGATAAGTATACAGCTTCTTCACAATCGTGGGTTACAAAACAGGTGGTAAACTCTTTTCTGTCACAAAGGCGGACCAGCTCATCCTGTAATTTCATACGGGTAAATGAATCCAGCGCCCCGAAGGGTTCATCCATCAACAATATCTTTGGATTCATAACCAGTGCCCTGGCAATTGCCACTCTCTGCTTCATGCCTCCTGATAACTGGTTAGGATAGGATTTTTCAAATCCATTCAGCCCTACCAGATCAATTGCCCAGTCCACTTTTTTCTGAATTCTTTCCTTATCATTTTTTCCAATTTTAAGACCCATTGCTATATTATGGTAAACAGTCATCCACGGAAAAAGTACATAATCTTGAAATACCATCATTCTTTCTTTGCTGGGTCCTTTTACTATTTCTCCGCCAATCTCCACTGTACCTTCTTCTGAATCCAGCAGTCCTGCCATAATTCTCAGCAGCGTGGACTTTCCGCATCCGGAAGGCCCTACAAAAGAAACAAACTCCTGCTTCTCAATACTCAGGGAAAGGTTCTCAAGAATTGCCAGCATTTTTGTGTCATCATTCTTTGTAAAAGATTTTGTAATATTTTTAATTAAGATCGCCATTTATTTCTCCCCAATCATTCCAGAATAGGAATATTTTAACGAAATATTGTGATATAAGTTTGTAATATCCTCACAATTGTAACATTTACTTAATATTTCTTAACATTATTGATAGAAATTTGAGGAAAGAAAAAAAGAAAGGAAAAAAGAGCACTCTTTGATAAGCATAATTTACTTGAGATATGGTATATTCTATTCAGCAACCAGAAAACAATTTTAAGACACGCTCGCTCCAGCCATCGCGGCCGCCGCCAAATGGACATGCAAGCATGTCTGCCTTGGCTCATTGCCAACAATAATAAAGGAGGTGCAGGTAATGCACGCATGGGAATCAATACAATCCACGATCGATTATATAGAAGAACACTTAAATGAAGAATTACAAATCGAAACCCTGGCAAAAACCGCAGCTTTATCTCCATTCTATTTCCAGAGGCTTTTTAGCCGCCTCGTAAATAAAACAGTTTATGATTATATAAAAATGCGTAAACTGTCAAAAGCCTCGGAAATTCTTAAATCCAGCAGCAGCCGCATTGTAGATATTGCAATGGAGTACGGATTTTCCAGCCACTCAAATTTTACAAGGGCATTTAAAGAAACCTTTGGCATCACTCCGGAACAGTATCGCGCTGATCCAGTGGTTTTAAATCATTTTATCAAACCGGATCTCATATTAAACTATGTAATGGTAGACGAGAATGTTCCGTTAATCACAGACGGAATGGTACTTGAAATCTTCCGCCGGAAGCTGGATCAGCCGAGAACATTTGCCGGCATTGAAGGTGAGATTCCAATTGCCCAGCTTATGGGCGGCGAAACTACCGGAGTTGCCGCAGGTGCGAAACTCTGGGAGGATTTTCATAAAATCAAGCCTCTCATTCCCAATCTGCTGCCGGAGGGCAATGAACTTGGTGCCCTGTATCTGGGGAATGCAAAAGAGGGGAACTGCATCTACATGGCCGGTGCAGAAATCATTCCAGGTACAACAGTCCATGGCTATCAGACCTTCGAAATGCCTGCCTGTGAATATCTGGTCTGTGGTTTTGAAGCGGAAAATATCTCCCAGCTGTACGGAGATGCGGTGTTCAAAGCGGATAAGTTCATGGACCGCTGGTTAAAACAACAGCAGATCCGTACAGCCGCCTTTGGGGTTGAGATGTATTATCCACCGTCGGCCGAGGCTGCCTATCTGGAGCATTGGTCGATTCCGGAAAGCAAAACACTTTAAACTGCTACTCAGCCTGTTCAAAATAGGTTTTAAACTCCCGGGGTGACATGTCATATGCCTTTTTAAAATTCCGAAAAAAAGAGGAGTAATCTGCAAAGCCGCACCGTTTGTACACATCAGAGATCTGGCTCCCCTGCCAGATCTGCTCACAGGCGGCAAGCAGCCTCTTTTTTATAATAAAATCATGGATGGACATACTCGTAATGGATTTAAAGGTACGCAGAAACTGATACCTTGTCATGCTGGTAAGGTTTACCAGATCCTCGATTGCAATGGTTTCCGCGATATGCCGGTCAATATATTCAATTACTCTTTTCATCATTTCACTGGTTGTGGTTTCCTCTTCCGTAAACTGAAACCTCTGTCTGGTACACAGCCGGTTTAAATAAACAAAAAATAAAGTCAGATAGGATTTTTCTATCAGCATCTGTTCTGCGTCTATCCCCTCTTCTGTGGAAATACCAAACAGGATCTGAAACAGGTAATCTGCCAGTTTATCTTCGTGATGTGCCGGAAAATGATAAGCCGGTGCCCCTTCCATAGTAAAACAGCCGGTCAGATCCACTTCCGGTCCCGACAGCTCATTTAAGAATTCTTTTTTAATCCACAGCAGTATCCGCTTGGAATCCTCATGCTGTTTCTCCACATACTGGTAATGATGCATATGATTTCTGTCTATCAGGAGGAAGTCTCCGCGCTTCAGGTAATATGTGGTGTTATCAATAAGGCAGTTAAAAGTTCCGTCCACTATATACAATATCTCATAAAAATTGTGAAAATGAATCTGCAGGGCACCCGTAGGCACCCCATACTTTTCCATGATTTCAAATTTATCATTCAGCATATACTGGCGTTCATCTTCGGGTTTCATTATATGTGTATTCCTTTGCTTCATAAGTTTTCCTCCGTATCGTCTGCTCTGCCAAATAAGAGGGCTGTGCGGTATGCCAGCCCTCTTTCCTGCACACGGTATAAATGTGCATATTTACGATTTACATTCCCAGAATATCCTTTGTGTCTAAAAATATCTGGTTGACCTCTTCCGTATATTTCGTACTACCTTTGGATTCACAGTCAGCTACATAAGAAGCCCAGTCTTTGTCAATATCTCTCTTACCGGTGATAAATTCCAGTGCCGCAGTATTCACATAATCCATCAGTGGTACTTTAATCAGATTCAGTTCCTCCTTCTGCATCTCCGAAGCAAGTACAGGCGGTGCCAGTTTCTGATCTGTTTTATTTGCGTTAATCCTCTCATTCCACTCTTTTTCGGATTCTGTGAATTTGGAAAGCTGAATCTGTACATTACCTCCGTATGCAAAAACACCGCCCCCAAAACCATATTCCACATTCAACTGTTTTTTTGCATCCGGGTTAAAACCATTGTAATAAATATCTGAATTCAGGGTAATATTTCCCTGGTCGTCCTTTGTATAGGTCTCTCCCTCAACACCCCATTGAGTCAGTTCGTGCCCTTCATCAGAATACCATAGCCAGTCGATAAAGCGGAGCATTTTGATAAACCCATCTTCTCCCAGATCGTCCAATGCATTTTTCGTAATCACAATTCCATTCTCAAAACGACCGGAAGCGCTGGATACTTTCAGATTTCCTTTTGGACCTGACGGGGTTGTCATAAAATACAGCTCTGCACCATCCACCTGCATTTTGTTCTGCGCCTGAATATCAGATAATATCTGGTAATTTGCTGTCAGGACGTAAGAATCACCTCGGAAGAATTTAGCCTGTGCCTGGGTGCTGTCCTGAGTGAAGGTCTCAGGATCCAGAATTTTTTCCTGATAGACCTTATTAAAGTATCTCAGAAATTCCTTATAGTCCTCCGTAGTATCTGCAAAATAAAATTCGTTCTTGTCAAAATCAAATTTCATTCCATCCTGCAGCCCCCAGTCTCCGCCGTCAGCAGAATTTCCGGCCTTAACGCCATACACATTAGCTGCTATGTTCATTGCACACCCCAGCTGAAACTGATCAGACCAGATATTGTCTTTGCCGGTATATTCTTTCACCTTCATAAGCGCCGTATAGAAATCTTCCCAGGTCCACTGCGCTTCCTTACTCATGTCTACTCCCGCAGCCTCGAAGATATCTTTACGGATAATGAAGGAGTATCCGCCTGCCACTGATTCCCACATGCCCGGAAGCCGGTAATATTTGCCATCTGCCGCAAGTATCTGTTTTAAATCTTCTTCCATTCCCCATTCTTTTACCTGTTTCTGGAAGTTGGGCATATACTGCACCCAGTCACTGACAGCGACGATCTGTCCGCTGTCCTCAAATGGCTTTGAATCATAGATTTTCGGAACAATATACGGCGCGCTTCCGCTGTTTATGGCTGCAGTCACCTTATCATTGTAGTCTGACCGGGCTACCGAGGTCAGTTTAAAAGTTGTATTTGACTTTTCCTTAATTGCACTCCACAGCCTCCAGTCATCCTTAACCGGGTAGTTTTCATGATCCGAATACATCATGGTATATTCAACCGGTTCATCTGAATGGAAGGTTACGTCTTCTCCAAATTCGTAATCCAAATCCTGCTGTGCTCCGGCTGATGCAGATTCTGACAGATCAGATTTGCTGCCTGACGCTGATTCCTTTTCTCCTCCCTGGCATGCAGTCAGTGTCCCTGCCAAAACAAGTGCCATCATTAGTGCGGTCCATCTCTTCTTCATATTAATTCCTCCTTGAATAATAATTTTTATTACACAACTAAGTTCCGGATGGTTTAGTAAAATCATATGTCACCATATGAAATCCTCTCCAGAACCGTACGTGCGGCTTTCCCGCATACGGCTCTTCATAATAACATTTACAGTTGCAAGCTACGCATAGAGATTAAAATATCTCTTGGGATATACCATCGGATAATAATCCAACATCTGCTTGAATCCCTCCCAGTTGTAGCTTTTCTTCTGACTTCTGCGGTTCATCCACTGAAACAGCAGTTGCGTAGTGTAATAATGGTACTTCACCAACGACTGTACGTTATACGTTAAGCCGTAGTATCAGTAGTGTCCCACCAACTTTCGGTTTAGTGCTGGCATCAATACCTTCAATGGCATCGCACGATTGCATTTCAGCCACTTACGCTTAGCCCTGCCTGTTACCAGTCAGCACCCAAGACTCGCTAACGGTGGCTCGCTACGCCTTGCCGTATGGGATTTCCACCCATTAAACCAATTGCCCTTTTCTGGACGCGCCTATCCCTTCACCGCTCCCATTGTCATACCCTGCACGAAATATTTCTGTACAAATGGGTATACACAGATAATGGGTAATGAAGTGAGTACCATTGTTGCTGATTTTAATGTTGCCTGCACGCTGCTTGCCTCTGCGGTGGAACCGATGTCCACCTGATTCGCCCCCTCTACCAGTTGTCTTACCCATAACGCGATAGGCCATTTGTTCCTGGATTCCAGATACAGGAACGGTCCAAACCATTCATTCCACATCCCTACCAGATAAAACAATGTCATCGTAGCCAGGATCGGCTTGGAAAGAGGCAGAATAATTTTTGCGAATACACCGTAGACTCCCATGCCGTCCATTGCCGCCGCTTCTTCCAGTTCCTCCGGAAGTCCTGTGAAAAATGATTTCATCAACAGCAGATTGAAGGTACTTATCGCTCCTGGAAGTACGATTGCCCATATGGAATCTCCCAGCTTCAGCCACTGTGTTACCAGTATGTAGTTAGGGATCATGCCTCCTGTAAAATACATGGTGAACACCACAAACGGAATAAAAAATTTATTCATACGCAGCCTGGGTTTTGACAGGGGATATGCCAGGATAGCGGTTCCGAATACGGAAATTGCCGTTCCGGCTATGGAATAGAAAATGGTGTTGCCGTAAAATTTAAAAAATGAATCATCTCTTAATATATACTTGTATGTCTCCAGGCTGAAATCAATGGGGAACAGCGTAACCTGTCCGGCGCTGACAGCAGCGTCGCTGCTTAAGGACTGCGCAATCAGATAGATAAACGGATAAAGGGTTATGATGATCACAAGCACCATGACAACCGTATTTACCGCCTGAAATGCCAGATATCCTTTTGTTGGCTTTCTATTCATAATTCTGCTCCTTTCTACCACAGTGATGTATCCGTAAATTTCTTCGAGAGGAAGTTTGCACTGGTTACCAGGATCAGCCCAATCAAAGCCTCAAATAATCCGACTGCCGCCGCATAGCTGAAATTTCCTCCTGCAATACCCATTCGATACACCAGTGTTCCAATGATATCCGCGCGTTCCTGGGTCAATGGATTATACAGCAGCAATATTTTCTGCATATTGCTGGAAGTTACGATACCCCCGATATCCATAATCAACAGTGTCATAATGGTTGGCAGAATTCCGGGAATTGTCACGTGTATTGCCTGTTTGAACCTTCCGCCCCCGTCTATTGCCGCCGCCTCATACAGCTCTGTATTTATGTTTGTCATGGCGGTCAGATAGAGGATGGTTCCCCATCCCAATGCCTGCCAGACACCGGAACCGATATACACAGCATCAAACCAGCCCGGTTCGGAGAGGAAAGGAATCTTGTCTAATCCCAGAGAGGCAATCAGGGAGTTAACCGGACCATTCGTTGCCAGTAATTCCTTAACCATACCGCATACTACAACCAGTGAGATAAAATGTGGCAGGTAGGAAATGGTCTGTACCGTCTTTTTCCACCTTTTTTTCCGGATCTCATTGATCAGCAGGGCAAATATCAGCGTCGCCGGAAACCGGATCAGCAGATAACCGATGCTAAGCCTCAGGGTATTAAAGAACGCATTCCAGAACGAGGGATCGGTCAGAAACTGTTTGAAATAGCGCAGTCCAATCCAATCCTGGCCTAAAATGTTTGGTCCTCCTTTATACCGGCGAAAAGCAATCACATTTCCGATGACCGGAACATATTTAAATAATATGTAGTACAGGATTGGAAGTATAAGGAAAGTATACAGCTTCCATTCCTTTTTTATATGGCGAAGCAGAGACTCTTTTTTACCAAACGTCACTGTCTTCCCGGATACTTTTGGTTTTAACATATCACCACTACTTTCTTTCATTTTCATACCTCTGAATAGCGCAAGCTGGCTTGGGCGATTTCCTTTCTAACTTATTCATAAATATGCCGTCCTTTTTCATCCGGGATCATACTTTTTCTGAAAAAATAGGTATTAATCTGATCCCTCCATTCTCCTGCATGTTCCTTCTGATGTTCCAGTCGTTTTTTTACCCGCTCAAATACCTTTTCTGAAATGCATCCCTCCAGTGAATCCCACAGGACTGCCAGTTCAGCCGCATCTTGCGCTCCTTCGAAATGCGTATCGTAGATGTGCTGGATCAGCGTCTTTCCCGATCTCAAACGGTAGGTATAAGGAACATGGTGGAAAAATAAGAGCAGTTCTTCCGGGCACGTCAGGATATTTTCATAGATGGATGCAAGCGGTTCCCGGTACTGCCGGGCATATCCCGTACCCCGGGAGCTTCTGTCCACACCGATTCCCAAATGATCAGCCCTGTGGTATGTTCCCCATCGGTCATACTCATATCCGTCTACATTGGGACCGTAATGGTGATTTGGATTTACCATCCACCCAATTCCCAGAGGGGATGTATACTTCTCGTATGCAGGCCAGGACATAAGCAGCATCTTCACAACTGTTTTTGTTACTTTTTCATTCTTTCCAAAAGTACATACTGCCCATTCCTCTGCTATCTCTTCTGCGGTAAGCTCAGAATCAAAACTCAGCCTTCCAAAGCCATATAGATTTGCTGCCGCCAGATCATGCCCCGTCCAGTTTTCGTCATTTCCGGTATTGGATATTGCAGCCATGCCCCAGTTATTTTTTCGGAAGGATCCATCTGAAATTTCTTTAAACATGGGGATCAGATAGCAGATATGCCTCTGCTGCCCGGTATATTCCTGTGCAATCTGAACCTCCAGTATCTGATTTGTATCCTGAAGCCCGTCCAATAGGGGGGATAACGGTTCTCTGACCTGGAAATCCATAGGACCGTTCTTAATCTGCAGGATTACATTTTCCTTAAACTTTCCATCTAGCGGCATAAAATTTTCATATCCTGCCTTAGCCCTGTCCGTCTTCCTGTCTCTCCAGTCCTGCTGGCAGTTATATACAAAACACCTCCAGGTAATCACTCCTCCATGAGGCGCTGCTGCCTCCGCCAGTGTATTTGCTCCGTCCGCATGGTCTCTGCCATAGGTAAAAGGTCCCGGACGTCCTTCGGAATCCGCCTTTACCAGAAATCCTCCCAGATTGGGGATTCTTCCAAAAATATCTGCCATAGCCTCTTTCCACCAGGCTTTCACCCTATCGTCCAAAGGATCTGCCGTATCAAGATCACCAAGTTCCATAGGGGCTGCAAAATTCAGGCTCAGAAACAGGCGGATACCGTATTGTGCAAATATTTCCGACATCTGTCTGAGTTCTTCCCCATACACATCCGTTATAAGTTTTGTTGCATTTCCCCTTACATTCACGTTGTTGATTACGGATGCATTGATCCCTGCCGACGCTGCCAGCCTGGCATATGCACGGGTACGTTCATTTACAAGAACCATCTCGTCCTGAAAAAAGAACGAATTGCCGGAATATCCTCTTTCTATGCTGCCATCCATGTTATCCCAATGGTTTAACATACGGTAAGGGTTGGATGGTACCTGCTCAATGCAGATTCCTTCCAGCGTCTGCTCCAGCTGCAAGCGTCGGATCAGGGCGAAACTCCCATATAAAAGTCCTCTGCCTCCTGCAGAGCTGATGATAATCCTCCCATCCTTTTCCCGGATATGGTATCCCTCTTCTCCAGCCTCTGAATTCTGATCCAGCTTCAGCCAGATACCTGCTTTCTCGGCACTCCCCACACGCTCTGTCTTAATATCCAGTATTTCACGTGCCGCTATTTCCAGCTCCCTGACTGCTGTCTGCGTATACAGGCAGTTATCCCCGGCATACACCTTACTAAAATACTTTTTATCACGGCAATCCTGCCTCATCCTGTAATTCAGCCATGCATTGTCATAACTCATTCCAAGCTCCTTTCTGATATTCCGTACATCCAATGTCTGTTTTACTTTGGATAGATTGTACAATTTTTCCTTTGGTTTTTCTTAATTATAGGGCAGATTATTTTTCAATGCATTGCATTTTTTGCCAAACACTACCCACATATTGCTTTCTTTTTGCAATATATTCATTTTTAAGCTTAAAATCATTGCATATAAAACGGTTTCTTTTCTTAAAATATGGATTTGAAACAGGTTTTTTGCAATGTGAATTTTCAATATGTTTTGTAAAATAGATTCCTAATTCTTTTAAATAAAAAAACCCGGGGGCACCGGGCTTTTTTTTTATATATATTGGGGTTTAGCTGAGTAAGACGCTTTGTATATGTAGGTAGTGTACGGAAAGATGGGTGTGGGAAACTGGCATGGACTCCGTCAGCTGGCCGCAGAACTGGTATTTTCTAACCTTTCCGAAGCGCTTTTTGGCGGCACGCGGGCATTCGCTCCGAAATCCTGATGCATTTCGCAGCTCACTGCCCGCTTAGTATCCGATGGGAGCCAGTCGAATACTATCCGCCAAAAAACACTTCGAAAAGGTAAGTAAATACTCAGCTCTGCTCTACGCTTCCTACGCCCATACCAGTTTCCCACACCCATCTTTCCGAGATAGCATTTGTTGATACAAAGCTGGTTTTCTCAGCAGGTTGGAACCCCTGGGCTGTGACGGGCTGTTCTTTATTGGATGCTGCGCAGTATGTTTCGGCTGTTTGCGTAAAAGA
>NZ_JNGB01000133.1:0-7666 GCF_001029355.1 Robinsoniella sp. RHS | reverse complement strand
TTTTTATGATGACGTTACACAGGTAGTTCAAAAGTATCATATAGATCCGGCGCTGATCCAACTGGAGGTTACCGAAAGCATTATTATCAATTCATTTGATTATATCATAAATATTATGCGGCGGTTAATCGAGTTTGGGGTATCTTTTGCCATAGATGATTTTGGAACGGGATATTCCAGCCTGAGTTATATCGGAACACTTCCGGTAGAAAGTATTAAATTAGACAAAAGTTTTGTGGATAAGATCGCAGAATCCGAAGTTTATCTTCTGATCGTGAAAAATGTAATTGAGATTGCAAAGGGACTTCAGTTTCAAATTGTGGCAGAGGGAGTGGAAGGCAGGAATCAATATGAGATATTGAAGCGCCTGGACTGTGATTATATTCAGGGATATTTTTTTTCCACTCCCCTGCCCCCTGAAGAATTTGAACAGTTTTTAGAGAAAGAAACGGTTCTTGTATAAATCCGTGTAATGATACATGATGAAAGAACAGATTTTAATAAGATGCTATTCTTCTTTTATAAGGCCATTATATTCCGGGTGTTTGGAAAACCAGTGCTGGGCATAGGAGCAGGTGAGAACCGCTTTTTTGTTTTCACAGCGGAGGTGTTCAGCCAGAGCCAGCATGAGCTGACCGGCAATTCCCTGTCCCTGCAGGGATTCATCTACGAAGGTATGGTTTACCTCAACGGTATTTTCGTCTATATCCGGAAAAGTAACTTCTGCCAGCATCTTTTGGCTGGTAGTATTGTGTAAGGCAATCTGATTTTTCTGAAACGTAAAGTTCATGGTGATTACACTCCTTTCCAGTGCGTCTATGAAAATCATTTCTGCAAACTGCGTATCACTGCACGGCATATTTGCAGCAAATTCAGGTCACTTTTCTGCGGATAACGAACCAAACGGATGCGCTTGGGGATTCAGCTGGAAACTGCCGCCAGGGTCAGATATCCTGCCGATCACAGCGGAGTATCTGAATTGGAGCGAATCTAATGCAATGTGTGGCACACAGCTTGCAGAAACATTTTATAACACACTAATGAGATCAATTGTTATGAATCAAAGGCATAGATATTATGTACAGAAGTTTAGCATAGAATACATGGAAAAGCAACATAGTGGAGATAGAGATGTTAAAAAAGAGATGGATTATTTATTTGGGAATGCTGATTTTGTTATTTCAGCTTCCGGTTACGGTATATGCATCCCGGGAAGTAGACAAGGGATTGGATTATATAAAGGGACGTCCGCTCACAGAGGATGAAATCGAGGCTCAAAAGGAGTTGGAGCCTGATTTAAAAGAATTGACGCCCTACAATATTCCGGAGAGTGAGAGGGGTGCGGCACCCAGAGCAAGGATGGCGCTTCCATCAGCTTATGATTCCAGAAATAACGGATACATTACTTCGGTAAAGGATCAGAATCCCTGGGGAGCCTGTTGGGCATTTGCATTTCAGGGAACGCTGGAAGCTTCTTTAATTAAAGATGGATGGAGTGCGTCCGGACTGGATTTATCTGAACAGCACCTGGGTTATTTTACATACTACAGGGCTGCAGATTTATTTGGGAATACGGCAGGAGATCAGGTTCAGATTTACCTCAGGCAGAATGTGGACAAGGGGTATCTGGATTTTGGCGGGAATGCCCAGTGGGCAGTGATGGCTATGAGCAGCTGGACAGGAGCTGCGGACGAATCGGTATCTGTTTATCCGAAAAATACGGCATCCATCCGTCCTTTAAATAATGCCATTGCCTATCAGGATAAAGTGCATCTGCAAAATGCCAGATGGGTTGGTACAAAGGATCGGACAACCGTAAAGCAATGGATCTTAAATTATGGTGCATCATATATTTCACTGGTATACCAGCCGCAGTTTTTTAACCGCAGTACAGCAGCCTATAACTATCAGGGATATGATGACATGAATCATGCCGTTACTCTGGTAGGCTGGGATGATACGTACAGCAGGGAAAATTTTCCGGAGGGTTGTAAGCCAAAGAATAACGGAGCCTGGCTGGCAAAAAACAGTTATGGCAGTGCCTGGGGAGACAAGGGATATTTCTGGATTTCTTATGAAGATAACTATTTGAACAGAAGCGACTCTTATGCATTTGTAATGGAAGGAGAAGCAGCGGATAATTACGATTATATTTATCAGTATGACGGTACCATATACGATGGTTATGTAAGGATACAAAATGGATACAGCGCCGGAAATATCTATCAAACGGCTTCAGCGAAAGCAAACGGAGAGATACTGGAAGCGGTCTCTTTTATGAGTGAGACACCCAATCTATCTTATAAGATACAGATCTATCGAAATGTCAGGGATAAAACAAATCCTGCAAGCGGCGTGCCGGTTTATGCCAGTGAGCAAAGTGGAAATGTGTCTTATTCCGGATATTATACCATTCCACTGAAAGAAAAAGTGCATTTGGATAAAGGAGAAAAATTCTCCGTAGTTATCACATTTACCAATCGGAGCGGCACAAATGTACTTTTGAACATTGATAAGTCGGATACGAGATACAGTGATATGCATATAACAAACCATACGGAAGCCGGGCAGAGCTTTGTGGGTAATAAGAACGGAAATGTATGGTATGATGGGGATAATGAAGGTTACAGCGTACGGATCAAAGCATTTACCGCTAATGCAGCTGTTCCGAATCCTAATCCGCGTACCACACTGCTTGAGGAAATTTTCTTAAATAAAGCAAATCTGACCTTAAATAAAAATGGAACATCTACGCTTCGTGTGTCTTATTCTCCGGAAGATACTACGGTTGATAAAAAAGTAACCTGGACAAGTAAAAACAGTAAAATTGCTTCTGTGGATAAAAATGGAAAAGTGATGGGGCTGCGTGCTGGAAGTACGGTAATTACTGCCAGGGTGGGGAATCTAACCGCACAATGCAGGATTACAGTAAAATCCCCGCTGAATCATATTGTTTTGACAAAAGCAAAACTAACGCTTACACCCAAGATGACCAGCAAGTTAAAAGTAACTTTTTATCCATCGGATACAACAGATTCCAGGAAGATTACATGGAGCAGTAATCAAAAAAAGGTAGCTACTGTAAAAAATGGTGTCATTACTGCAGTGGGAGTTGGGAAAGCTGAAATAAAGGCAAAAGTAGGAAAGCGAAGTGCAGTTTGCGAAGTAACGGTAAAGAAGCCGAAAGTCAGCCTGAACAGAACCTCTACGGTGCTTTACACCTCTGGGAAAAAGACTGTAATTCTAAAAGCGGATATCCGGGGGGCCAGTAATAAAATAAACTGGAGCAGCAGTGATAAGCGGATAGCAAAAGTTGACAAAAAGGGTAAGGTTACGGCAGTTCGAAAAGGTACTGCATATATTACGGCGACAGCAAATAAAGTGAAGAAAACCTGCAAAGTAATCGTAAAAGACCCAATCCTTAACCTGCGGCATACTTCTGCACAGGTAAAGAAAAATAAAACATATGCGATAAAAGTAAATGCCATTCCGAAAGGAACAATCACTTATAAATCCTCAAAGCCCAAAGTGGCTGCGGTAAACAGGAAAGGTGTAGTAACCGGGCTTCGACGGGGTTCGGCAAATATTACCGTAAAATGTAACGGTGTTAAAAAAGTAATAAAAATCACTGTAAAATAAACGAGTGCTCTGCTGAGAATCATTTTACAGAGAAAGTAGATGTGACGAAAATGATGAATGAGACAGTTGATTATGCGCAATTTGACATACTTCCTGCAGGAGTCTGTGAGTTTCTGGGAGACGAGGCGCTGTCTTTGACGTATGTGAATACTACTTTTCATGCAATGCTGGGTTATGAAAAACGGCAGGAAATGCCGTCTGAAATGAAGGAACTGGTGTTAAAAGAAGACTGGGAAGAAATGTGTAATATGGCTGGCTTCTGTCCCGGCAATCCGGCTGCAACTCTGGAGCTGGAGGTTCGGATGAAGAAAAAGAATGGAGATACCGGCTGGTTTATGCTGCGATGTAAAGGCGACAGTGAACGGACCAGCAGAATCATGTGTATCTGCCTGGATTTTAGCCTTCGCAAAGATGCAGTCGAAGGATTGTATGGGCAGGAAGAAACATATCGTTTGATTGTATGGGAACACACGAAGAAAATGGCAGCCCGTTATGAACTGGATACAGAAATATTATATTTGTATGAAAAATCATCGGAGTTTTTTGACCGCCAGGTTATTGAAAACATGCCGGAGACCTTCATAACGGAAGGAATGGTGGCAGAAGAAAGCCAGGAAGAATACCGTGAGTTTTTCAAAAGGATGAAAGCGGGAATCCCAGCCTCTGATACCATTGTGAAAATCAACCACAGACTGAACCGTCAGGTCTGGCTGCGCCATGACTATACGATTACCGATGATGGGCGCTTTGCAGTGATATCCATGGAAGATATGACCAAAGCTCATGAAAAAGAGATCGAACATGAGCGGTGGAAACGTTCTTATGAAAGCCAGCTGACGGGAAACGTAATAAATTACCGTTATAATATTACCAGAGATACTGTGGAGTATATCAAGGGGACTATGGGAGAAGAAATCCCTAAAAGTGCGCGTACTTCCTTTACGGCAGCGGCCGCATATGTATGGGAACACTTCATATATAAAGAAGATCAGGAAAATTACAAGATTATGTTCTCTTATGCCAACTTGATGAAACGCTATTGCGAAGGGATCAAAACTCTGCATTGTGAGTTCCGGCGTCTGAATCCGGAAGGAAATTACTTTTGGGTAGAAGGCGACATACAGCTGATACAGGACCCATACTCTAAGGATATTATTGCATTTGTGGCCTTAAACGACATTGATGAGAAAAAGAAAGAAGAATTCCAACTGCAGTACCGGCTGGAAAATGATGACCTCACCGGTGTTCTGAACAGGGCAGAGGCTGTGAAAAAGGTAACAAAGATGTTAGTGAAAAGTGAAAAACGCCATAACCATGGATTTGTTATGGTAGACATTGATAATTTTAAAATGCTGAATGATTCTTACGGGCATATCATCGGAGACCAGGTCTTAAAAGAAATTGCCTATACGTTAAAAAGTGCCGGAAAGGCGGATGATGTGATAGCAAGACTTGGCGGAGATGAGTTTGTCATTTGTATGAAAAACGTTGGGAACAGCCATGCTCTTGAAAAACGCCTGGAAACCCTCCGTAAAAGAGTTGCCCGCTGGGTCAATGGGGATATCGAAATATCAGCCAGTATCGGGGCAGCTATGTACCCCAAAGACGGCACAACCTTTACCAGTCTCTATCAAAAAGCGGACATAGCTCTTTACCGGGCAAAAGCTGAAGGCCGCAACCGGGTGGTTCTATTTGAACCTGAAATGGAATATAACAATAAAGGAGATCAATTGTAACATTTTTATGTGAAATATCCACAAAATTCTTGACAAAATTTTAACTTTGTTTTATAGTATATATATCGTAACAAAGGTTTTGATTACTGACGGATAGTTGTGGAGTACCACAGGGAAATCAAAATTATATGATAAGGTCGACCGTCTGGGCAGCATTTGTTATCTATGATGTTGCCCTTTTTTAATACACTTTAGGTGTTAGAATTCTATCCGGTACCGAAAGAAATCTGCTTGACTTATTTCTTTCTATATTAACAATTGAATAATGTTCAAGTAGAGTAGATGTTATACGTAAAGTGTCACCAAAGGGGGAGGCTTTTGGTGAACGAAGGAGACTTCCGCGTTATAAGATCGCTCCCGCTACTGCGTAAAAGATGTATTGTTATTTCTATATTATTTAGAATGTGTATGGTCAGATGCTATTTCTTTGTGCAGTATAGCAGGCAGTCCCGATATTGGGCAGCTGTGTTATTTGCTGAGTGGCAAATGATTCAACTGCTTTTTTTATGGGTTAAGAATGGCAGGCAGACGCATGTCCTTACGGGGACCGTAGTATAATTTATAACGTAAATCACCGCAAAAGCGGTTAATATGAAAGGAGATATTTAACTATGGGTTACAAATCAGACATCGAAATTGCACAGGAGACTACTATGTCCCCAATTACAGAAATCGCAGCAAAAGCAGGTATTGACGAGAAATATCTTGAGCAATACGGGAAATACAAAGCAAAAATTGATTACAATCTGTTAAAAGAAAGTGATGCTCCTAACGGAAAATTAGTTCTTGTAACAGCAATCAACCCGACTCCGGCAGGTGAAGGAAAAACGACAACTACGGTAGGTCTGGCTGATGGTTTACAGAAACTGGGCAAGAACGTTATGGTTGCACTTCGTGAGCCATCTTTAGGACCGGTATTCGGTGTAAAGGGCGGCGCAGCAGGCGGCGGCTATGCACAGGTAGTTCCGATGGAAGACATCAACCTTCACTTTACAGGTGATTTCCATGCAATCGGTGCAGCCAACAACTTACTGGCAGCGATGCTGGATAACCATATCTTCCAGGGCAATGCATTAAACATCGACCCTAGAAAGATCACATGGAGAAGATGTGTGGATATGAATGACCGCCAGCTTCGTAACATCGTAGACGGAATGGGCGGAAAGACAAACGGAATGCCTAGAGAAGATGGATATGATATCACCGTTGCATCTGAAATTATGGCAGTATTATGTCTGGCAAAAGATATCACAGATTTAAAAGAGAGACTTTCCAAGATTATCGTTGGATATACATATGGAAAAATTGCAGAGCAGAAACCGGTAACCGCAGGCGACTTAAATGCACAGGGCGCTATGACAGCACTGTTAAAAGATGCTCTGAAACCAAACCTGGTTCAGACTCTGGAACACGTGCCTGCAATCGTTCACGGCGGACCATTTGCCAATATCGCACATGGCTGTAACTCTGTAATTGCAACAAAGATGGCATTAAAACTGGGTGATTACGCAATCACAGAAGCAGGATTCGGCGCTGACCTTGGAGCAGAGAAATTCCTGGATATCAAATGCCGTATGGCAGGGCTTACCCCTTCCGCAGTTGTTATCGTAGCAACCGTGCGTGCATTAAAATACAATGGCGGCGTTCCAAAGGCTGACTTGAATAACGAAAACTTAGAAGCACTGGAAAACGGTATGCCAAACTTACTGAAACATGTAAGCAACATCAAAAATGTATACGGTCTTCCATGCGTAGTGGCAATCAATGCATTCCCAACGGATACCAAGGCTGAATTAGACCTGGTAGAAGCAAAATGTAAAGAACTTGGTGTAAACGTAGCACTTTCTGAAGTATGGGCAAAAGGCGGTGAAGGCGGCGAAGCTCTTGCAAAAGAAGTAATCCGTTTGGTAGAAGAGCCAAGCGAATTCCACTATTCTTATGAATTAGAAGGAAGTATCGAAGATAAATTAAATGCAATCGTACAGAAAGTATATGGCGGAAAGAAAGCCGTTCTCACAGCAAATGCTCAGAAGCAGGCAAAAGAACTGGAAAACCTTGGATTCGGGAACTGCCCGATCTGTGTTGCTAAGACACAGTACAGTCTGACAGATGACCAGACAAAGCTTGGCGCACCGACAGACTTTGAAGTAACAGTACGTAACTTAAAGATCTCCGCAGGAGCAGGCTTTATCGTAGCCCTCACAGGAGAGATCATGACCATGCCAGGACTTCCAAAAGTACCGGCAGCAGAAAGAATCGACGTAGACGAGACAGGAAAGATTTCCGGATTG
>NZ_JNGB01000132.1:0-46191 GCF_001029355.1 Robinsoniella sp. RHS | reverse complement strand
TGTTCGCCCATTAAAGCGGTACGCGAGCTGGGTTCAGAACGTCGTGAGACAGTTCGGTCCCTATCCGGGCGTGGGCGCAGGATATTTGAGAGGAGCTGACCTTAGTACGAGAGGACCGGGTTGGACTGACCTCTGGTGTACCGGTTGTTCTACCAAGAGCATGGCCGGGTAGCCAAGTCGGGAAGGGATAAACGCTGAAGGCATCTAAGCGTGAAGCCCCCCTCAAGATGAGATATCCCCCGCATAAGCGGTAAGACCCCTTGAAGACGACGAGGTAGATAGGTTAGAGGTGGAAGTGCAGTAATGTATGGAGCTGACTAATACTAATAGGTCGAAGGCTTATCCATAAGGTTTAGGATAATGTCAATAAAGTTGATATGATCAACGAAGTTGGTAATGCAAGAACGGATGATAATTTGATGAATTTCTGTATGTGGTTTTGAAGGTATATGGCTTTTCAAAAAAGCAGTATAATCCTCGATAGCTCAATGGTAGAGCATTCGGCTGTTAACCGAAGGGTTGTTGGTTCGAGCCCAACTCGGGGAGCTAAGTACTTAACAAAATGGCTAAGTATTTAAAAGGATAAAAGGCAAGTAAAGCAAGGCTCCATGGTCAAGCGGTTAAGACACCGCCCTTTCACGGCGGTAACAGGGGTTCAAATCCCCTTGGAGTCATTTGATTTGATTAAATTATTTTTAGGAATATTTGATCATCGGGATGAATATAATAGATAATAGATACGGCGACATAGCCAAGTGGTAAGGCATGGGTCTGCAACACCCTGATCACCAGTTCAAATCTGGTTGTCGCCTCTTTAGAAGCTCTAGAAAGAATACTTTCTAGAGCTTTTTGCATTCATTATATTTGAGAGTATAGATATAATAATAAAAACAAATCCGAAATTCAGTTATATGTGTTATTATATATACATGTTATGTTATTTTATACACTGGAAAAATTGTGGAAAGGAAGTACATGATGCATAACCCTAACAGTCAGGAACAAACTATTTATCGCATACTTGCGGGGCAGATACAACTGGGTTTTTTTGATGACGGAGAGCATTTTCCATCAGCCCGGGATATTGCAAAACGCTATCAGGTTTCGTATTGCCCTGCACAGCGGGCTCTCAAAATGCTTGAAAATGATGGGTTTATAAAACTTAACAGAGGCAAAGCCACCTCTATATTATCGAAACCATATGAAAATTATCTTGAAAGTGATACTTTTAAAAAACGTACTGCTGCATTACTTGACTTAAGTAGAAGTCTCAAGTTAATTTTACCGGTTATCTGTTATCAGAGTTTGTATCATATTGAAAAGTTATACCCAGACATTTCAGAGACATTTATTTATGGAGGTGTTTTTGTTGACAGGCATTTGTATCAGCAATTTGAAAAATGTTTGCATGCACTCATAAATCAAACAGCATTCAGCCTTTACTATGATGTCCTTATTTTTGCCGAAAGTTCCTTTACGGACGTACTTTATACCCATTGCGGAAAAAGTGAAACGGTTTTGTTTTTGCAGGATATAAATGAGAAATATGTTCAGTGCATATTTGAGTTTCAAAAGGGAAACAGGAGTCTGGTAAAACAAAAGGTAGAACAATTAATTGAAAAATTATTTAATAAAATAGAGAACTGCTTAGAAGTATTCGCAGCGAACCTGGAAAGTGCGGGTCAGGAATCCTTTTGTTGGGAGCCTCGTAAAGGACGAACCAGATACTGCGATATCATTGCAATTGACATGATATGTAAAATTAATCAGGGGGACTATCCGATTGGGGAACTGCTGCCTGGCACTTCAGCATTAGCAGATGTTTATCATGTATCAGAAATCACGATGCGCCGTACCATCGGCTTACTGAATAAACTGGGCGTAGCAAAAACAATGAATGGCGTAGGAACCAGGGCAATTGCTCATGGAGAACCCGAAACGCTGTATAATGTGAAGGGGTTAATGCTGGAATATAAATTGAAAACTTTTCTGGAAGCCATGCAACTGCTGATTATAACAAGCGAACCCGTTTTTCAGTGTGTATTTCCTTATATCCCGGAGAGATTATTGGATTCCATTGGGGAAGCAATATCCATATCAGATGAAAAAAGATCTCTGGTTGCAACGCTTAGTGCGGGATTGCAGGCGGTAGTTCATCATTGTCCACTTGCTGCGATACGCGAAATTTACAGTAAAATCACGTTGCTTTTATTAAATGGAAGTATTCTGCGTATAGAGGAAAGCGGTGAAGAACCAGTCCTCCATTGGTCAAGTATATCACATGACATAAGGGAAAGCATGCATGCCAGGAATAGTAAACAGTTCGGACATGCATTCCGGGAATTAACGGAGAATAATTATGATGTCATCAATATGACGATTACGTAGATTGGGAAAGGATTTTTTTTTATTCCATAAAAAGCCATGAGTATCTGGGGGCAGTATCAATGAAAATTTAAGTTTATGATGCTGCACCCGGCAGATGGTTTGTTTATCATTCAGAGATAAAAAAAGCCCGGAAATTCATAATTTCCGGGAAAATTAAGAGGCGACAACCAGATTTGAACTGGTGATCAGGGTGTTGCAGACCCATGCCTTACCACTTGGCTATGTCGCCGCATCTCTTAACTATTATATTCTACCAAATCCCAATTTATACGTCAACTACAAATTTTATAAAACTTCTATATCTTCTGTATTAAATGATTGATTTTCTTTTTACTTCCCAATATAATAATTATACAGTCATATAGCTAAATTTACTATCTGTATTTCAATCACCAAAAACGGTATATTATGCACCTGCTATTGAGCTTTATGGGGGCTGTGCTATAATGAAGCCAACTCAGGAGGGAGATCAGTATGAAGGTCAGTAGTAAGGGCATAAGCTGATTCTACCGGGGGATAGATCATGTTGGTATATAAACGCGTACAGATAGGAGGATATTATGAAGAAGAGAGCTAAATTAGTAGTCATGGTATTAGGAATAGCGCTGGCAATAGCTGGCTGCGGACAGGACAAAAGCAGTACGGCACAAAGTGAAACGGTGACCCAGGTTAGTACTCAGGGAAGTACCGGGGAAACAACGCAGGAAACAAAAGAGAGCAAAGCTGAAACAGAATCCGTAAAAGAAACAGCAGTAAATACCGGATCAGAGGCATCGAGTGAGGCTGCAAAGGAAACCGGGAATGGGGAACAGAGCGATTCTGCCGGAGCAAGTGAGGATGAAGGAAAACTGCTGGAACAGGCAAAGGCATTTGCAAATGATATTGTAGCCGGAGATTATGAGAAGATAAAATCGGATTATCAGTTTGAAGACCAGTTAAAAGAAGTTTTGGATAATGGACAGCTGGAACAGTCTTTAGCACCGGCAATTGCCGCATCCGGGAAGTTAAATGTAATGAAAGAGGCATGGGTCAGCAGCCGGTCACAGTATACGAATGTAGAGGTTCCATGTGATTTTGAAACTCAACCCTGGAATATGGTGATCAGTTTCAATAAAGAAGGTAAAATCGGCGGAATCCATACAGGAGAGTATAAGGAAGCTTCGGAAGAAACATCCATGCCGGAAGGCGTAAAAGAGACTGCGATGAATTTAAAAGTAAAAGATGGATGGGAATTGCCTGGAATCTTTACCCAGCCGGAAAATAAGACCGAATATGCAGCCGTGGTATTTGTCCACGGCTCTGGTTCGTCTGATAAGGATGAGTCACTGGGACAGCTCAAGCCGTTCCGTGATCTGGCATGGGGGCTTGCCCAGAAGGGTGTGGCATCTTACCGCTATGATAAGATCAGTTATGTATACGGAAAAGAGCTTGCAGCCGATCCGGATTTTACGGTATATGACGAAACGGTTAATGATGCGGTGGCTGCCGTTAAAATGCTAAGAGAACAAAAGGGGATCACAAAAGTGTATGTGGTAGGACATAGCCAGGGCGGACAGATGATGCCGGCAATTGCAGAAGCAGCGTCGCCGGATGGATGTATTATGATGGCAGCTCCGGCAAGAGGATTTGCAGAGACGATAGAGAGACAGTGTAAATATCTTCAAAGTCTGGAGAAGAATCCTACAGAAGAGGTAACTAAATCTTATGAGAATATGTTTAAAGAAATTGACAAGATGAAAAATATTGACTCTCTGGGAGCTGATGAAAAGATAATGGGACAATCGGTTAAATACATGAAAAGTATTTTTGATTTCGACAGTATCAAGGAGGCAGAGAAGATGACCATGCCTGTTCTCGTTTTGCAGGGGGCAGAAGATTATCAGGTTACAATGGATGACTTTAAAATATGGGAGGAACATTTTAAGGAAAAAGCTAACTGGGAATTTCAATCCTTCCCTGGCTTAACCCATGTATTTATGCCCGGTAAATATGAGGACGGAGCAGCTAATTATCAGGGAGAGAAGCATATACCGGAAGAAGTCATGGCAAGTATAGCCACGTTTGTGGAAAAATAGAAGGAGGTATCCAATGCATTACCAAGATTTACTGTTCGACCTGGATGAAACTTTATTTGATTTTAAAGCATGTGAGCAAAGAGCACTCCATGTAATATTTGAGCGGTACAATATTGAATTCACTAAGGAATTGATGGAGTGTTATTCCAGGATTAACCATCATATGTGGCATGAGTATGAGTTTGGAAATGTTACAAGGGAGGAAGTACTGGATAAGCGCTTCCGGCTAACTTTTCAGGAACTTGGAATCAAGGGGATTGCGGATAGCTTTGAAGAGGAATATCAAGATGAGCTGGCAAATGGGGCAATGATGAAAGAGGGTGCTTTAGAAGTCGTGAAACATTTGAGTGAGAACCACCGTTTGTATGTAGTATCAAATGGGGTGGCTACTACCCAGTATGCCAGACTTCATGCAAGCGGACTGTATCCTTTCTTTGAGGCATATTTTATCAGTGAAGAAGTGGGATACCAGAAACCGCAGATTGAGTTCATGGAATATGTAAATGCTCATATTCCCGGTTTTGATCAGTCAGCTGCCCTGTTAATCGGTGACAGTGAAGCAAGTGATATTCAGGGGGCTGTGAATCTGGGGATACATTCCTGTATCATCGGAGGTAAAAGTGCCCTGGCAACATATGAGATTAGCCGGCTGGATGAACTATTTGACATTGTGGATTAAAAGAAAGATTTCTTATACTCGGAAGGGTCATGGCTCTGGGATTAAAACAGACGGAACTGAATTAGATAGCAGCCCAAGAAAGTGATACTTTTACACAAGATAACAGGATGACATCTGAAATAATACAGGTATAATAATATTAAATAATATTTTATGGTTAGAGTAAAACTGCAAATAATCAGGTGTACACAATCAAGTATGCGGTTAAATATACAATGCCAGGTATCGAAGGTGAAAAGGAGAAAATCAGTATGCAGCAGGAAGCAGTCAGAATACCAAGGGAAGAATATCACAAACGTTGGGAGAAGGTTCAGAAGATAATGAAAGATCATCAATTGGATGTAATCCTGACTTATAGTGATGACAGAGCCACACATGGCAATGCATATGCCAGATATTATGCGGATTTACCAACCCATTTTGAAAATGTGCTGTTGATGTTTTTGGCAGACAGTGACCCGGTCATTTTAACCGGACCGGAAACGGAAGGGTATGCAAAAGAGATTTCTGCAATTCAGAATATCAAAGTTTTATCTGAATTTTCTGCTGAGGATGAAGACTATCCATTTTCTGTGGTCGAGCCCCTGGAGCAGATTGTGAAGCAGTGTGTGCTGAAAAGTCCCGAAAGAGTTGGGATTGCCGGAAAGCTTTATATGGGGGCGGAACTCTATGAGGCGGTTGAAAGTGCTTTCCAGTCAGCAAAACTGGTGGATGCAGATAAACTTCTGGAGCCGATGAGAGGTGTGAAGTCCCGGGCAGAGATCGCAGTGATACGAAAAGCTTATGAAATTGCAACAGCAGGTATGCAGGCGGCGGTTGCGGCAGTGCGGCCGGGTATTACAGAGCGTGAAGTTGCTGCGGAGGCTGAATACGTAATGCGTAGAATGGGATGTGAAGGATATGGGATTGATCCGATTGTTGCTTCCGGACAAAATACCAGGCATATTTTAGCACGCACGACGAATCGCAAGATTGAAGAAAATGATGTGGTTGTTATCACACTGGCACCCCGGTATGAAGGCTATCATGGGGCCTGTGGAAGAACAATACTCGTTGGAAATCCAGGAGAAAAGGTAAAAGCGGCTGTTGATGCAGCGATTCGGGCGCAGGAGGTATGTGCCGAAAACCTGCTTCCGGGAAAAATAGGAAGTATGGTGGAAGCAATGGGAAGACAGGTCATGAAGGAGGCGGGGTATGAGAAAAACTTTATGTATTCCGGGCTTCATAGTATTGGGGTTATAGAGTTTGAACCGCCTATACTGGGACCGTCCAGCAGTGTAATGATAGAGAAAGACATGGTTATTTCCGTTGATATTCCATTATTTGAGGCTGATATTCCGGGGATGCGTTTCGAGGACGGATACCTGATCCTGGAACATGGTATGGAAAAATTGACCGATATTCCATTGCTTATTCAGAAATAATAAGATTATATAGCTATATAATGGCGGCACCCATCTGGGCGCTGCCTTTTTTGACTATTTGGAAAAACGATGGGAAAGCATAGGCACAGGTATAATACGACAGGTAAACTACACCTGCTTTTACTTGTTATTTTTTGAATGATAGGCTATAATGTCCCCATAGAATTTATATTGAAGAGTTTTATTCCGGATTTTCATAATATAGGAGTATAAGAAAAGCAATCAGACTTGAACTGACAGATTCAATGGCAGCAGGGAGGAATTTATGAAGGAATTGAAAACGAAACGTCTGATCATCCGTAGATTTCTGGAAAGTGACTGGGAGGACCTGTATGAATATCTGGCGGATGAAGAAGTTGTGTATTATGAACCATATGAGGTTTTTTCCAGGGAGAAGTGCCAGGAGGAGGCCAGAATCCGTTCGGTCAGCAAGGCATTTTGGGCAGTGTGTCTCCAGGAAAACGGGAAAATGATCGGGAACCTTTATTTTGAAAGAGGAAAGTTTGATACCTGGGAGATTGGGTATGTATTCAATAATAAGTACCAGGGGCGGGGATATGCGGCAGAGGCGGCAAAGGCACTGCTGGAAGAAGGGTTTCAGAATTGGGGAGTCCGCCGCGTGGTGGCTAAGTGTAATCCGGGGAATCAGCAGTCCTGGAAACTGATGGAACGTCTTGGAATGCGAAGGGAAGGATTTTTGGTTAAGAATATTTTCTTTAAGTCTGATGTAAATGGGAAACCAATATGGCAGGATACGTATGAATATGGAATTTTAAAAGAAGAGTGGGAATTTGATAGAGACATGTAGTACAGAAGCTGCAGAGATAGAATTAAAACTTTTATGTATGCCCGGTTTGCGGATTTATAATGGAAGAAACAGATGAAATAGCAAAATGTCCGGTATACGGAGTACCGGTAAAACAGTTCTTGAAATTTTAATATAAGCGTGTTTGAAAAGAAGTTTGGTCTTACTTTTCATACACGCTTTTTATATTAATTATCTGACTGCAGCGCCTCATAGCCTGTTTCACAGGTACGGATTTTCATTGCACTTCGGATTTCATAACAGAATATCTTTCCATCGCCCACTTCTCCTGTAAAGGCGGCTTTTTGAATGGCATTTATTACCTTTTCCTCCCATTCTTCTGAGGATACTACAATTTCGAATTTAATTTTAGGCTGCATCATCAGATCTACCTGGGTTCCACGTACGATTTCTTTGTATCCGCGCTGTACACCGCAGCCCATGACCTGGGAAATGGTGATCCCATTTACCTGAATTGCATCCAGAGCTTCCTTTACATCTTCAAATTTTTCTTCCCGTACGATTGCTTCTATTTTAATAATCATGAATGAATCCTCCTGTTTCTTAATCAAATCCATTGAAAGATGGATAAGCGCTTTCGCCGTGTTCTGAAATATCAAGACCAAGCTGTTCCACCTTGGGAGTTACCCGAAGTGGTGTGAACAGTTTTACAATTCCCACACAGATTAAGGTTCCTGCTGCCGCAACGGCAATGGATATCAGAATGCCAGTGATCTGTGCCATGAACAGGCGGGTATCCCCAAATACCAGACCATCCCATTTTGCCGTACTGTTAATGGAGCTTCTGGCAAACAGGCCGGTTGCAATACCGCCCCATATTCCGCCTATTCCATGGCATCCAAAAGCATCCAGGGCATCATCTGCTTTCAGGTGCTTTTTAATAAAAGTTACGGTAACATAGCAGATTGGGCTGACCAGTCCGCCAATTATAAATGCAGACCAGACGGGGACGAACCCGGCACCCGGTGTGATTGCTACCAAACCTACCACAAGGCCGGTGGATGCACCTACGATGGTTGGCTTACCTTCTTTTATCACATCGATCAACATCCAGGATAATAGAGCAGTTGCTGCAGACAGTGCAGAGGTTATAAATGCATGAGCAGCCAATCCATTTGCACCAAGAGCGCTTCCAGCATTGAATCCAAACCATCCAAACCAGAGCAGTGATGCACCAAGAACCACAAATGGAATATTGTGTATCCGGTATGAAGTGGTCTCGTATCCACGCCTTCTTCCAAGGAAGAGTGCAAGAAGAAGTGCGCTGACTCCGGAACTGATGTGAACTACGTTACCGCCGGCAAAATCAATGGAGCCAATAGCTGAAAGGAAACCGCCTTCGCCCCAGACCATATGGGCTAACGGATAATAGACGATGACAGACCATAGGCATATAAACAGGAAGAGAGCTTTAAACCGCATACGCCCAACCAGGGCACCTGTAATCAGAGCAGGAGTGATCATGGCAAACATCATCTGAAATGCAGCAAATACCAGATGGGGCAGAGTATCGGAATATGGGCCGGCATCCATTCCCACCCCTTGAAAGGAAAACCATCTGAAATCACCGATAATGCCAAGATGATTTCCGCCAAAGGAGAGGGAGTAGCCAAATAAAATCCACATGACAATGGACAGCCCCATTATAGAAACGCATGCCATCATAGTATTGCATACATTTTTGCGCCGCACCAGCCCGCCGTAGAAAAATGCCAGCCCCGGTGTCATAAGGAAGACCAAAGCGGCTGAAATTAAAAGAAAAGCAGTATCACCAGTATTCATAGAAAGACCTCCTAACAGATAGATTTAGTGTAATGTCGCATTTATAAATAAAAAAGGTGTTCAGATAACACGTATGTATTATCTGAACACCTTCGTTCGGATGTATCATAGCACAGTTCATTTTAAGATGCAAGAAATATTTGTAATTCATTGGAAATCCGTAGGAAATTAGATTTGCAGAAATAAATTTATAGATTCCTTATATTTTATTGTTATGATCATGATATAAAAGTGAAACAGATAAAGAATTTAGTTTATAGAGTCTGAATTTTCACCAAGGTTCCAGTAGTCCATAAATCAGCAGTGTGATGAACTACTGGATATTGCAGGAACGTGTATCATGAAATACAGAGAGGAAGGAAAACATGAAAAAAGGAATAAAAATATGGATGGCTGCAGCAGTTGCAGCGGTATTATGTATATCTGCGGCAGGATGCGGTTTGCTTAAAGAAGCAGTTAAAAGAAACCGGGAAGGAAAAGAGCAGTGTACAGTTAATGAGGAGGATGCGTCCAGGTTTTATATGGGTAATAAAGAATATACCATTCTGGAGGATACGTTAGGGCGGGATCAGCTGGGGGACTGGATTGGCTATATACAGAAATATGTATATCTAAATGATCAGAACCAGGTTGTTCTGGAAAAAGAGATAGAAGAAAATTTGACGGATATGGCAGATCTGGGAAAGGAACTGCCTGAAAATTCGGATTGTATGGTCACATTTTTGAATGTATTTCAGTTGAAGGATAGCCAGACGGAAGATGATGTAGTGATTGATGTGGGAAATGGATTTCATAAGGCTGTCACTCATCCGGATGATGAGCAGAAATCCAGGATTATTTCTTTTGAAAGGATCGAGGCAGAAGGTGCGGATGCCTGGAAAGTGAATTCCCGGAACTGCAGGGAGTTGTTAAGGGGGAACCAGATCTATGAGATCACAGATATCCAGGTGCCAGAAGCATCAGATGGAAAATACCTGGGGAATTCAGGGGAGCATTATATATTTGATAACAACACCGGGCGGGCAATTCCCAGGGCAGATCTTATGGAAATTGAAACGGTACCGGGGCGGCTTTCCAGGCAGCAGAGAATGGATTGGTATTATGGAGGAATATATAGCTTACCGGGTGTGGAAGAAGAGGAAGCAGTTGCAGTAAAAATTAATGATCAGTTTTTAAAAGCAGTAATAAAAAAGGAGCAGTAAATTGTAATTTTATAAATGGGGTATTTTATGATTTCGGTTATAACCAACATAAAGATGCGAAAAATCTTGTCAAAAATGACAGATTTTTCGCTTTTTTAATTGGTGGAATCAATTGATAGAAAATACCAGTAAGGGAAATTACTGTTTCGTGGCATAATAATTATGAAAATAGATGTAGATGGAGGGAATAAATTGAAAATTCGACAATATGGATACGTTCGTGTATCAACGAAAGAGCAGCACACAGATCGTCAGATGGCGGCAATGGATGTGCAGAAGAAGTGGAACCATACCTGAACCACCCCTTCTTCTCAAAACGTTCCCGGTATTTTTTCTTTATTCACATCTATTACATGGAATACGGAGACTGGCAGGGAAGCATGAGATTCTCCGGATGTAAAAAGGCAGTACTGTTTCGGGGGATTTTGGAATTGCTCAGGATTATGCTTCAAGTAATGGAGGTTACCGATTGGGGTACTGGATCAATGCACAGCGGGAACGGAAGCGCGGTATACGATCCTACAGTCTGGATGATGAAAAAGTAGAGAAACTTAATCAAATAGGTATGCTGTGGGGACTTCGCAGCATGTGCCTCCGGGAACAGGATAATATACCGGCTAAATAAAAGTCTGACTGCACCAGCTAAAGAAGCTGATGCAGTCATTTTCATTTTTATATACAGTTTATGAGTAAGCTTATAGTAATACCAGATGATTCTTCAAGTCATCCAAAGTCTCCCGTTCCCTGATTACTACCACTTCTCCGCTTTCCCGTATTAAGATTTCAGCTGGACGGAGGCGGTTGTTATAGTTAGAACTCATAACATACCCATAAGCGCCTGCATCCAGAATGCCAAGAATGTCACCTTCCTGGATTTCCGGCAGGTGCCTGTCTTTTGCCAGTATATCACCGCTTTCGCAGATATTGCCCACAATGGTTACGGCTTCTTCCCGTTCAGAAGGTGTATCGCTTCCACGATAAATCTCCACACCATGATATGAATCGTATAAAATAGGTCGTGACAGTACATTAAATCCTGTATCACAGCCAATATATTTATTATTATAATTATATTTTATGGAATGAACCTCACTCAAGAGCACACCGCATTCGGCACTGATATAACGGCCTGGTTCGATGCGGAAAGTAAGCTGTCTTCCATATTGTTCGCTGAATTTAAATAATGCTTCATCAATTTTCATGCCCAGCTCTTTCAGATCCAGAGGTGCTTCTCCATCTTCTTTCTTATATGGGATGCCAAAGCCGCCGCCCATATCTATAAATTCCAGCTCCGGGAATTGTTTTGCTATTGCAAATAAAGAACCCAGACTTTTGACGAAAGCGTCTCCGGTCATAAAAAGTGAGCCGATATGCTGGTTGATACCTGCAAGAGTAAGCTGAAATCTCTCCAATATTTCTTTTACCTGAGGTATAAATACCGGGTCCACACCGAATTTTGTTTTCTTTCCTGCGGTTACTACTTTTTCATGGTGTCCTGCACCGACCCCGGGGTTAAAACGGATTGCCACACGGCTTCCTGGTGCCAGGCGTCCATAGCGTTCTAACTGGCTGATGGAATCCACGCTTACCAGAACACCTTCTGAGATGGCATACTGCATTTCCTCATCGGATACATTATTGCCGATATAGAATATTTCGTCTGAAGTAAAACCGGCCAGTTTTTCAATATAAATCTCTCCCGGTGACATGGCATCTACTTCCAGGCCTTCCGACCTTACAATCTGGAGAAGAGCAGGATTGCTGTTTGCCTTTGCAGAAAAATCCACTACGAATTTTGGATAGGTGACCATGTTTTTAAGATCACGGCAGCGCTCTCTTAAAATTCTTTCATTATATACGTAAACCGGTGTGCCGTAAGCGGCTGCTAATTCTACCGGATTCTGATTTTCAAAAAAATGTGTCTGATCAGTTACTTTTGTGTAAATCTTTTGCATGCTGTTACCCCCATGTATTTTTTGTATTTATTGTTTTGATTAGAGCGTGTTTGTTGTTTGAAATTGTGTTCAGGTTAATGTATGTTAACGATAAAAGAACTTTATCTTGACTTATTATAACGTTTTCTTTATGATTTGTATAATGAATCTTTATGGAGAAAATAATCGATAATATCGATAGTAAAGGAGAACAGAAAACCGTTGAATATTGAAAATTTAAAAACATTTCTCACTCTGTCGGAACTTAAAAATTTTACCCAGACGGCAGACCAGTATTATATTGTTCAGTCCACTGTAACTAACCGCATTATGGAATTGGAAAAGGAACTGGGGAAAAAGCTGTTTATCAGGCAGAAGAAGTCTGTGGAACTGACAGAAGAGGGGAGGCGGTTTCTTCCATATGCCAAACGTATTGTGGAGCTGGAACATACGGCAGTTATGGAACTGGGGATGCTGCACAGCTTTGCGGAACACCTGCGCATAGGGACGGTTAATACAGTGTACGACTGCCATTTAACAAAATGCATGTCGAGGATATTAAGGGAATGTCCTGACATTTCGGTAAAAGTAATTATTGACCACTCCAATAAGCTGATCAGGATGCTGCAGGATGGGACTTTGGATGTGATTTTTACCTTTGTACCCACAGAGAGAACCGGATTTACCTGCATTCCATTTCAGACTGATGAACTGGTACTGGTAACTTCGTGGAATAATACAGAATATGAGAAAGGCATTACCAGGGACATACTGCAGAATCTGTATTATCTCTACTGTGATTTTGTATTAGGTGAGGGGGGCAATTTTATGCGGGATATATTCCCGAAAAAGAACCCGTTTCCATTTGAAATTGATAAAAGTACAAAATTGCTCCCATATCTGCTGGATGGTATCGGATACAGTTTTCTGCCCCGCAGTTTTGTGGGGAAGTATCTTGAGGATCAAAGGTTAAGAGAAATTCCGCTGCTGGATTTTGCTGCGCCTGTAATCCAAAGTTATTTCATTACGAAAGATTTAAAGACGCAGAAAAAAGCAGTGGCGGATTTTAAAAATATGATTTATACAACGGGGTAATAATGGAGGTGTCAGCCCTCCTATTCAAACCATTCATGGTTATAGTGATTCAGGAATTCGTCAGCCTCTGTGGGACCGTTGGTTTCTGGTGTATAAGGATATACGGGAAGGTTTTGCTTATAGTAAACTTTACGTATATTCTCAATAAATTTCCAGCTTGTTTCGATCTGATCCCACTGTGAGAACCAGGAGCGTTCACCCTGCATGCACGCGTCCAGCATACGTTCATAAGCTTCCGGTGTATTGATCCGGAAAATATCCAGACAGCTCTGGCAGAAATCCATTTTGGTCTGAACGATCTCATCCGTATCACCTGGGTTTTTGATATTAAACTGGAGATATACGCCTTCTGTCGGCTGGATTTTTATATTTAAAATATTTGGCGCTATCTCAGGTGAAGAGCGGCGAAAAACAATTGCCACATCCATTTCCCTGTGTCCCAGTTTTTTTCCGGTACGTATATAAAAAGGCATGTTTTTCCAGCGTTTATTCTCTACAAAAAGGCGCAGAGCCGCATAAGTCTCTGTAGTGGAGTTGGGATCAACATTTTTTTCTTCCAGATATCCTTCGTATTGCCCCAGGAGCAGGGAATCTTTAATATTTTTTGCTTTAACAGGCCGCAGAGACCGTAGAACTTTAATCTGTTCCGCGTGCATTTCCGAACCGGAAAATTGTTCCGGCTGCTCCATGGCTACGATGGATAATATCTGAAATAGATGGTTCTGGACCATATCTTTTAGTGCTCCGCTGGAATCATAATAGCCGCCTCTTGTCTCAACGCCTACATCTTCCAGTGCAGATATCTGGATGCATTCAATATGCTCTGCACTCCAGAGATTGCTGAAGATAGGGTTGGTAAAGCGTATTGTCTGGATATTACGTACCATTTCTTTACCCAGATAATGATCAATGCGGTAAATATGATCAGGAGAAAAAAATGCCTCCATTTTTTGATTCAGTGCATCAGCAGCAGCCAGATTTTCACCGAAAGGTTTTTCAATGATCACCTTGCCGTTTTCCGCACCGTCTACGCCGGTCAGCCCTTCTACAATAATACCAAAGAAGCGGGGGGCTACGGCAAAATAGAAGATATGGGAATAAAGCTGATGTTCCTGATAATAACGGTTTAGTCCTTCATATGCTTCCTTATCCGAAAAATCCATCTGGTAATAATGGATTCTGGATGCAAATCCGGCAAAATCCTCTTCTGTATAAGGAAGTCTGGAGAATTTAGATACCCAGTCCCGGGCAATTGCCCTGTAATCATCATCGCTGTAACTGCGTCTTCCGATAATTACAATCCGGTCGTCTGCACCAAGGCGCCCGGAAACACACATATTATAAAGAGCCGGTAAAAGCTTACGAAATGTCAGATCACCTGTTCCGCCGAATATTGTAAATGTCAGATTTTGATTCATGATAATTTCCCCCAATCGTGATGGAAGCTGCCATCTCTGTCGATCCGCTTGTAAGTGTGGGCACCAAAGCAGTCCCGTTGTGCCTGAATCAGGTTTGCCCCTACTGCATCGCCACGAAAAGCGTCGATATAGGAGAGTGCATTGGCCATTGCAGGCATGGGAATGCCATTGTTGATTCCGGTAATTACCGCAGTTCTGAGGCTTTTTAAGTTATGATCAATTCTGGATAAGAAAAAGTCATCCAGGATCAGATTATCTAATTGCGGGTTTTTACGAAAAGCAAGAGTAATATCGTTTAGGAATTCCGCCTGAATAATGCAGCCTGCCCGGAAAATTGCTGCAATATTACCGAAATCCAGATTCCAGTCATATAGGGAAGAAGCATCTTTTAGCATGGAAAAACCCTGGGCGTAAGCTGCTATCTTGGCAGCGTAGAGTCCTTCCCGGACAATTTCCCCGAAGTATTCATCATGTTGTTTCGAAGCAGATACAGACGGTCCATGGAGGCGTTCGCCGGCTTCTTTCCGTTCCTCTATACGATTCGACATAATTCTTGCGTTGCATGCGGCTGTAATCATGGAAATATCAACGCCCTGTTTTAAAGCTTCAATACTTGCCCATCTTCCTGTGCCTTTCTGCTGGGCACTGTCCAGGATATAATCCAGAAGTTCGCCTTCCTGGAAATCATCTTTTTCATGGAAGATGTCTGCTGTGATACCGATCAGATAGCTTTGCAGCTCGCCCTGATTCCACTGTGCGAATATGTCCCCAATTGCCTGATTATCGTATCCGCCCGCATGTTTCAGCAGAAGATATGATTCTGCAATCAGCTGCATATCCGCATATTCAATACCGTTATGAACCATTTTTACATAGTGTCCCGCACCATCAGGTCCCATGTAACTGCAGCAGGGTTCTCCTTTTGCACGGGCGGCAATTGCTTCCAGGACAGGCTTGATTTCATCGTAAGTATCCCTGTTTCCACCCGGCATAATGGACGGACCGAAACGCGCTCCTTTTTCACCGCCGGAAATGCCTACACCGTAGTAATGAATTCCTTTTTCTTCTAATAAAGTGTACCGTCTCCTGGTATCTTCAAAAAATGAATTTCCACCATCCATTATAATGTCACCCGGCTGAAGTAAAGGGATTAATTGTTCAATTACAAGATCTACTGGTTTTCCCGCCTGTATCATCAGCATAATTTTTCTGGGAGCTGCCAATGCCTCGACCATCTCTTTCAAATCATAATAAGGTGTAAAATTTTCATGTGGGTGGTCTTGTATAAGTGTATCTGTTACCTCCCTGCTTCTGTTATACCCGCCAACCATAAAACCATGGTCCGCCATGTTAAGTGCCAGGCTTCTGCCCATAACTGCTAATCCTATAATTCCTATATCTAATTTTTTCATTCTGTATACCTTAAGCATTGCATGTTCCTTGCAATACTGCCACATTTAGTTATACTGAAGGATAAACCCTGTGGCATCCTTTCTATTTTACATTTTCCTTCAGCTATATGAAATTCATGTTCAGCGGATTTAGGATATATCCCAAAATACCCGCATCATTTAGCGTAAATCTGATATTTAACCGGATCATCTGCTTTTTGTTTTTGATAGTGTTTCTGCTTCTAAAATAATGCCAACTCCTTCGGCTATGGGAACTCTGGAACAGACATCCTCCAGAAATCCGGTAATGCTGTTTCTGCACAGACATACCATTTCATTTGAAGTACGGTTAACCGTTATAAGGTAGCGACCATTAGGTGAAAGAATAAAATCCCTGGGATGGCTGCCCTGACAGGAAGCATATTGAATTGCCTTAGGAAACTCACTGGTAAGGGATATTACCGTAATCATGTCAGCCCCCCGGACGGAAACATATAGAAAATGCTCATCCGGTGAGAGGCGGATTGCTGCAGATGCGTTCTCACTGCCGCTGTGGCTTTCCGGGTTCAGAACTGAAATCTGTGACAAACGCCGGAAATCCAAATCATCGCTCAAAGCAAAGGTAAACAATTCATTACTGCGTTCACTGACTACATACAACCGGTTATGGCTCATATTGAATATGCCGTGTCTGGGTCCGCTGCCTTTCGGAAAACTTATGGTACCGGCAGTCTGATAGTCAGCGGATGCATCAAAGATACGTATTTCATCCATTTCCAGACAGGGAACCAGCATATAATGGCTATGGAAAAGTATTTGATGGCAGCCCGCCAGAGGTGCAATTTCAATTTTTTTATAAAGGATAAGGCCTTCCGTCTCTTTTTGGTAAATGCAGACAGTGCCTTCATGATAATTGGCTGTGTAAATACATGAGCTGTCCTGATATAGAAAGCATGCCGTTTTATGCTCTGCCAATAACTCCATGCATACCTTTTTGTGTTCCGCAGATAACTCTGTTTTTCCCTGCATAAAGGAGGATTCTGAAGCGGTATCCAAAAGACAGACCCCTGCCTTGCCGTCTTTTTCCAATGGCACAGCCAGAGAGTTTTCCCAAAGAGCGGCACATTTTGCGTTTCTTGCCGGATAAAATAAGGATGGATCCGTTAGCGCTCCTGTAATTGTATTAAATTGAAAATGAAAAATTCCCGGACTTTTTTCTGAATAATATGTTCCGATATACCCATTTAATATGTTCATGACAATCCTCCCTGATGATAGATGCTCGAAGACTCCTGTTTTATGAGTCATATCTGAAATATTAGTGTAACCTCTGACATTTCAAATATTCCCAGACTTCATGATATCCGGCACATTTTGTATATAAATATGCGGAATTTGATAATGACAGATCAAAATATGAAATAAAAACAGGCAGATTTTTCGATTTGTAATAACTAGTAAAATACTAGTAATAGTAATTATTATTGTTTTATTATATGCTTTCAGGAAGAAAGTGTCAAGATAATAAAATATAATATAAACGATCTAAGCCTGATTCAAAAATCCATTCATCAATTGGTACATCCTCTTTGCGGCAGTAATGTAAAAATAAAACACCCCTGGAATCACATGAAATTTTAAAAATATGTATCGACAGAACGGCAAAATAGTATATAATGAAAACAGTGGTAAAAATAACATATAAAACAAAACATGCAGAGCAAAGGAGAAAAGATAATGAAGATGATTTCAATTGAACAGGATTTGCAGCAGAACACATATCCGGGAAGAGGAATTGTAATCGGCAGATCAGCAGATGGAACCAAAGCAGTGACAGCTTACTTTATCATGGGCAGAAGCGAAAACAGCAGAAACCGTATATTTGTAGAAGATGGTGAAGGAATCCGTACACAGGCATTTGACCCATCCAAGCTCACCGATCCAAGCCTGATTATCTATGCACCGGTTCGTGTACTGGGCAATAAAACCATCGTGACCAATGGGGATCAGACGGATACCATCTATGAGGGAATGGACAGACAGATGACTTTTGAGCAGTCTCTTCGCAGCAGAGAGTTTGAGCCGGATGCGCCTAATTACACACCTCGTATTTCCGGAATCATGCATTTAGAGAACGGAAAATATAACTATGCAATGTCAATTTTGAAAAGTGACAATGGAAATCCGGAATCCTGTAACCGTTATACCTTTGCATATGAAAACTGTGTAGCAGGAGAAGGACATTTTATCCACACCTACCAGTGTGATGGCGATCCACTTCCAAGCTTCGAAGGAGAGCCCAAATTAGTGGCAATCCCGGATGAGATTGATGCATTTACCAATACATTATGGACAAGCCTGAATGAGGATAATAAGGTTTCTCTGTTTGTACGTTTTATAGATATAGCAGACGGTACTTATGAGACAAGGATTGTAAATAAGAATAAATAAGAATTTCAGAGCAGTGGAAAAGGAGCGGATTCCCGAAAATATCGGGAACCGCTTTTTTTAATTGACAGTAAATTTCCATAAGCCGGTTTGATTTGCAAATACCACAGGTTTATCATATAATCGGGTTAGCCCCTAGACATTTGTAAACAGAGAGGATCTATAAGATATATGAAGATCTGTAAGGAACATTTCAAGGAATTTATAAAAGCATATCATGAGGATGAGGTATTCTATAAAAATCTGTACGAAGAAGAACATTTGCGGCCGGATGGATTTGAAGATTTTGTAGCCAGGATAAACCGGGAGTATATCAGGGAACATGAACTGTATGTTCCGGCTATACATGGAAAATGGCTGAACTATTTAAATGAAAATGAACTTTTTGGAACTTCATCGGACCATATTGTAATCCAGAAACACTACCGGTATTCCCCGGAGTACATTCATGAGCATGAATTTTATGAGATATTCTATGTATACGAGGGAACCTGTGAAAATACGATACAAAATGTGAAATATGCATGCAGTGAGGGGGATGTCTGCATCCTGCCCCCCAAAACAAAACACAGCATCGCAGTATTCGATGACAGTATTGTTATTAATATTATGCTTAAGGCAAGTACTTTCCACGAAGTATTTTTTGATATTTTCACCGGAAAGAATGTGTTGTCTCAATTCTTTGCCCATATTCTTTATGATAAGACGGAGAATAATTATCTGTTGTTCCATACCGGTAAAGATGAGGGAATACGTTCTCTGGTGGAAGATTTATATATGGAATATGAAGAGCGGGTAAAGTATTTTGAAACAATTATGAAAAATCAAGTCATGACGTTTTTTTGCCTTTTGCTCCGGAACCATGAAAATCATATGGAAAGTTTTCTGAATACGAATCATAAGAATCTGGATATGCTGGAGGTACTGAATTATTTCCAGAATCATTATGCCGGGATAACGCTGAAATCAGCGGCGGAACATTTTAATTTCAGTGTCCCCCATTTCAGTAAATTGATTAAGGAGAATACGGGGCAGAACTTTGTAGAGATCTTAAAAAATATCCGACTGGAGAAGGCATGCTATGCTCTGGAACATACAGACCTGAGTATTATGACTATTTGTGAAATGATCGGTTATCCAAATCCGGAGCACTTTTCCAGGCTGTTTAAGAAGGAATTTGGAATGACTCCGGGAGAATTTAGAAGAAGAAAAATCATATCTTAAAAAATATCAAGTCAAGACCATAAATTAGACCATTGGAAGTTTGAGGCTGTGGTGTTAAAATCAGATATAATATAAAGAAACCCACAGCAGACGAAAGTTTCAGATTATGGGTGCTCCGGAATGAATCGGGAAGCACCGCAGATTACAGGAGGTCATAAAGATGGCGGCAGTAAGCATAGACTTAGAAATGAAGCGTAAAGTAAATCAGAAATTTGTGGACAAGGCGATGAAATACAGTCCTGAATTAATTGAAAAAATCATAAAACCAGTAGATATTGTAACGGTTAAAGAAAATGGACAGACAGAACACCGGGCAGATGTGAGTGAAATGGGAAACATTGCTCTTAAAAAAGGAGACTCTATTGTACTTGATTTCGGGGATCATCAGGTAGGCTACTTTACCATGAGGTTAAAAAGTGTAGGCAGCCCGCAGGATGCGCCGGCTTATCTCAGGCTGAAATTCGGAGAAATAGCAAAGGAACTGACAGAAGATTCCTCAGAATATGACGGATGGATCAGCAGAAGCTGGATACAGGAAGAATTTCTGCATTTAGATGTACTGCCCCAGGAAATTACCCTGCCTCGTCGTTATGCTTTTCGCTACTTAGAAATCTATGCTATAGATACTTCTATGAAGTTCCAGGTGGTAATTGAGGAAGCATCCTGCAGAGCCGTTGCTTCTGTAGATATGGATGACTTGCCGAAACTGCCAGGTGTCAGTGACCAGATCAGCCGGATGGATCAGGTGAGCCTGCGTACCCTGCAAAACTGTATGCAGGATGTATTTGAAGACGGTCCCAAGAGGGATAGAAGACTGTGGATTGGAGATTTAAGGCTTCAGGCATTGGCTAATTATGCAACTTTCAAAAACTTAGGTCTTGTAAAGCGCTGTATGTATTTGTTCGCCGGGCTTACCAGAGAAGATGGGGCGATCGGGGCCTGCCTGTTTACAGAACCGGAATATCTTGTTGATGATACATTTTTATTTGATTATTCGCTGTTCTTTGTTTCTATCTTAAAGGACTATTATCATGCTTCTGGTGAGCTTGCGGTTGTGGAGGAACTTTGGGATAGTGCATACCGCCAGATTGAGCTATCCAGAAAACGCCTGGATGAAAATTATGTGATACAGGACGATGAAGGATTCTGGTGTTTTGTAGACTGGACAGATGGACTGAATAAACAGGCAAGTGCACAGGCAATTTACATCTATACGTTAAATGCGGCAATTGAACTAACTGAAATTCTGGGAAAAGACCAAATGAAAATGGAACTGGAACAGGAAAGAAACCGCTGTATCGAAGGCGCGAAAAAATGTCTTTGGGATGAAGAGTCCCAGGTGTTTATAAGCGGAAAAGACAGACAGATTTCATTTGCCAGCCAGGTGTGGATGATTCTGGCAGGGGTTCTTCCTATGGATGAAAGCCGTGCACTGATCAATCGGATTATCAGAATGCATCCCGAAAAAGGAATGGTAACACCATATATGAACCATCATTTCGTAGAAGCACTTCTGCTCTGCGGTGAAAAAGATAAGGCAATGGATTACATGACTTACTATTGGGGCGGAATGGTGAACCAGGGAGCAGATACTTTCTGGGAAATGTATAATCCGGAAAATCCGGAGGAATCACCATATGGATCTTCCATGGTGAACAGTTACTGCCATGCATGGAGTTGTACGCCGGCTTACATTCTAAGAGAGCTTCTTTAGAAAAAGCAGCATTACAAAACCCCGTAGGAATTTGTATCTTACGGGGTTTTTGTATAGCCTGCGACTTTTTAGCGCTGCGTTTTAAATAGTTATGTGGATATTGTAAAATTCGGGTCTTGCTGCAAATTCTGCCAGTGCTTTAGAATCAGCTCTGCGGCATCTCTGGTGTGTATAGGGCCTGGGAAACCCAGTTGTGTGCAAATTCTGCTGACAGACGGCGGCTTTAGGTTTGCTGCTTTCATTACTTCCATATCCCGGAATATTTCTTCAGGAGAACCGGTACGGATAATTTTGTTGTTAGCCATGACAATTATTTTTTTACAGTTTTCTGCCACAAATTCCATGTCGTGGGTGATTGTAATCACTGTCTTTCCTTTACTGTGCAGATACCGCAGAATTTCTATAAGCTTACGGTTTCCTTCCATGTCCTGCCCGGCTGTCGGCTCGTCGAAGATATATATGTCAGGCTCCATTGCTAAGACTGCCGCTATCGTCACAAATTTTCTCAGAGACAGCGGGAGATTATAAGGGTTTTCTTCTCTGTATTCTTCCAGTTTGGTGCGTTTCAATGCCTCTTGTGTGCGTCTTATGATATCTTCCTTTGTTAATTTCATTCTTTTGGGAGCAAAAGCTACTTCTTTTTCCACGGTTGCATGAAAAATCTGTTCGTCAGGATTTTGAAATACATAGCCAGCTAATTTGGAAATTTGAGCCGTAGTGTAGTCTTTGGTATTCCGATTGCCTATAAATACATCGCCCTGCTGCGGTTTGAGCAGCCCGTTCAGCATTTTTGCAAGTGTAGTTTTACCGGCACCATTCTTACCAATGACGGCTGCGTTTTCCCCGCTTTTTATGTGGAGACTGATATCATCTGCTGCCAGACTGCCATTGGGATAAGTATAGTTCACTTTATTTAGAATAATTTCGCTCATATGCCGCCCCTCTCCCGAAATGTCCTCTGTATCAGATTTACTGCCTGTTCCTCTGTTACCGGAATCCGGTCAAGTGGAAAACCCATCTCTTTTAAAAGGTTTCCAAGTCTCGCAGCCTGAGGCAGCAAAACACCCGACTTAAGAAGTGACATGTCAGACAGAAGCTTTGCTGTCTCTCCGGATGCAGCCAGGCGCCCCTTATGAAATACAAGTACCTCGTCTGCATATTCTGCGACGAGATCCATCTTATGTTCAACTAGTATGACCGTTTTCTTTTTTTGCTTTAAGGCATGAATAATTGCAAATACGCTTTCTGTTGCTTCCGGATCAAGCTGGCTTGTGGGTTCGTCTGCTATCAGAATATCAGGGTCCAGTACGAGTACGGAGGCAAGTGCCACTCGCTGGATTTGTCCTCCGGAAAGTTCAAGCGGATTTTTTTCTGCCAGTTCTTCAATTTCTGTCAGCTTCATTGCATCCACTATTCTCTGTTCCATTTCATCAGGCCTAATGCCGAAATTTTCAAGTCCATATCCAACTTCTTCGAATACCGTGCTTTTCACTCCGCTTAACTGATTAAACGGATTCTGGAATACATAGCCGATCTTAGACGCAAGATCACCGCCATATTCTGCGATGTCTTTTCCTTCAACCAGTACTTTTCCGGCAAGCTCCCCCTGATAAAAACCGGGAGCAAAACCACGAACCAGAGCACAGAACGTCGTTTTGCCGGAACCATTTTCCCCAATCACACCATATACTTTTCCCCGCTCAATCCTGAGATTAAGTCCGCTGACAGCGGGTGTCTTGGTCAGGGGGTAATAATAAGTTACACCCCTCATTTCGATTATAGTATCCATAAACAAATCCTCCCCGCCAGTATGCTGCATGTTATAACGGCGGCTATAACCTCAGCAATCTTCTCATATCCGCTTCTTTGTACCTGAAACAAATGGGTTCTCTTGCCAGGCATGGAAAATCCCCTGGCTTCCAGTGTCAGCACCCGTTCTTCGGTTCCAATTACCGAGTTCAGGATTAAAGGGATCAGCACCGGAACAAATGCTTTTGCACGGATTAAGATATTCCCTTCCGTCTCCACACCTCTTGCTTTCTGCGCATTCATAATTATTTTACTGTTTTTTTCCAATACTTCTATCATCTGCAGTGTGGAGGTAAATACAAAGACTGCTTTATAGTTCATGCCAGAATCCTCAAGCACGCTTGCGATCTCTCTGTTCTCTGTGGTCTGAAAGATCCATACAAAAATACCGGCAATATTAAGTATCATAAAAGATAAGGATATGCCTGTCTGAAGTCCCGTTTCATATATTGTAAGCAAGCCCAGCCGGCAGACCAGTTCGCCCCCGGGGACAAAGAAGGTTTGTACTAATAAGATAAATAATGCAATAAATGTAATTGTTTTCAATGCCTTCCAGCTTTCTTTCATTACCCCGCTTAACTTACATAAGATTAATACAGTCAGAAATTCCGGCAGCAGCAAAAGAGGCAGCAGGACGTCTGTGAATTTTAAAGTACTGATGATATATGTGCAGACGATATACAGTACGGCAATTCGCAGCTTGGAAGCCGGATATAATGCTGCAAGCTTATTAGATTTGTAAATCTGTATTCTTTCTGTGTATGTTTTTTCCATAATAGACCATCCTTCTCTTTGCAGGCATATGATCCTTTCAATGATCATGCGCTTGTATTATATAATTTAATACGCTGTTGATACAGAGGAATATTTTAGCAGATACTGACCCATAATCCGGTCAGGGTACAGTACTATATGGATTCTGTTACGTTTCTTTGATGTAGTATTGTCCGCAGAGGAACTTGATGAGAGTCCTTTTTGGTATCACTCTTAAGACAAGCCAGCAGATGATAAAGGAGATGATCCGGTCCAACACGGTAAAAATGCCTTCCGTTCCGAAAAATGCAGTCCAGATATTCGCCCCGGCTGCCATTGCTACAGCCGTGATAATGGATGTACCGCCCCCTGTAATTCCTCCGTATAGAAGAACTACCACCGGAGCGGCTGCCAGAATGGACACGGCTGACAAAATAAGAATGGAAATAATCCATTTCCACCACACGGTGAACATTCTTTTTTTAGCTAAAAAGCCAGCCGTGATACCAATTATGACACCCACAGGGAGAAAGGGAAAATTAGAAGGATTGGCAATCCCGGCAACAATGTTGGACAGCATTCCGGTGACAGCCGATACCCAGGGGCCGCAGAGCATAGCGATGAAAAAGGTTCCGATTGCATCCAGATATACAGGGAGCTTTAAGATCGCTGCAAGCTGTCCACCCACAAAGTTTACTGCGACACATACCGGTATCATTAACTGCGCCAGTATGGTAAAATCATCTTTGATAGAACTGGTTTTCCTGCTCATCCTTATCCTCCTCCTTATGGGTTTATTGGGGTTTCCCCTTGTGTTTACATTGTTTTACAGCTTTTCCCTGGCCCCGTAAGATGTGTATTTTGTGATTCTCTTTGAGGGGATGCTTATTCTACTTTTAATGTCTTGTAAATGTAGTTTTTATACTTATCCGCATACAGCTTGCTGCAGATGTATACATTTGGTTCTTTTCCTGAGAAATAATTTACATCAACCAGAACAGTACCGTAGCTTGGTCCGTTGGATGTATCTACCTCACAGAAGTATTTATTGCATTTCTCAATACACTCCGGGTAGAGCGCAGCTGCCATTGCGGAAGGATCAGCCATATCCAGATAGGCATCTCCAAATCGTTCAATATTCATCTCCATCAGATTTTTGTTGCAGTCAATTGCAAATTTACCCAGTTTGCTTCCATTTCTGATTTTTTCGATCTCCCGGGGGTTCAGCATACAATCACCAAGGCATGCATCCCAGCCAACATATATGATTTCTTTAAGCCCGGATTCCGTAACAATTTTTGCGGCTTCTGCATCCTGCCAGATATTAAATTCTGCTGTTGGCGTAACATTACCTGCGCCGAGTCCTGCCGTTCCCATAATGACGATGCGTCCTGCCTTCTGCATTGCCTCATAATCCAGACGGATCGCAATTGCAAGATTGGTCAGTGGTCCAAGTGCTATAATATCAATTTCCCCAGGTTCGCTGTCTCTTAAACACGCAAGCATCTCTAATATTCCGTTTCCATCCTGAACTTTTAATCTCTCGGGTACAAGTCCAATGTCCCCCATACCGTCGTTTCCATGTGTTTCGTGTGCGTATACCAGCTCTTTTAGGAGCATTTTATCTGCACCCTGATATACCGGCGGCTCATAGGTTTCTGCATATTCAATAGTAGTCAGTGTATTTATCGTAGCCTGAACAGCATTTACATTTCCGGAAACGGTTGAAATCATTACAATTTCGTATGCAGGATCGTTGAGTGCCATGGCAATCGCCATTGCATCGTCTGATCCGCAATCTGTGTCAATGATTATTTTTTTCTTCTGGTTCATAATTATAATCTCCTTATATTTTCTGATATTTTAAATAGTGCTACATAAATCTACAGAACGGTTACTTTTTCTTTATCCTCTGATGTAATCAGCTTTAAGACTGCTGCAGATGCGATGCACACTGCCAGCATAATTAACGTAAATTTAAATGAGAACCCGATACCCAGCCTGGATATAACCATTCCTGTAATCACCGGTGTCAGGAAATCAGCGATGCCGCTTGCAGTTGCTACTAAAGAGCTTGCCACGCTTACACGTTTGGAATTAATGCGCGTTGCGATGGCTACGATGACACTGAAAAGGACGCCCAGGAACAAGCCTGTTATAAATAATCCGATAAAATAAAACTGTGTAGTATTTACGATCATGGAGACTGCAATTGCGGCAAATGCTCCGATACAGTTTATTAACAGGACGGTCTGGCTTTTGATGTATTTTAGTACCCATATAAATACAAACCCTCCGATGACACATCCCACATTATACACAGTGAGCATAAATGCCCCGGAAGCCTCTGAGCTTCCCATACTCTGTGCAAAGCTGGATATATACAGCCCCAGAGTACTGGAAACTGCACTAAATGCAGCAACTACGGTAAAGATACCGGCATATGCAGTCCAGGTCTTTTTTACATAGAGAGGTTCGATGTGTTCTTCTGCACCTTCCCCCTGCACAGTTTCTTCAATTTTGGCAAAGGGAATGCATGCCAGCATAATGACAGCAACTCCTGTCAGTACAAAATAGCACCAGTAGAAGGGCAGTTTCCCTGTCAAAAGTACTCCGATTAAAAATGGTGTCACAAAGGTTCCAAGGCCAAACAGCCCTTGTCCTCCGCTCAGGGAGCTTGCATAATTTTTCTTAAATACAACACTTAATAATACGGGGCATACTGCGTCCTGGGTTCCCATGCCGACTCCCCCCAGGAATGCAAATACCATACCTGCATAAAAATTAACGATTAACGGGATTCCCAGCAGGAAGCTCGCTGTCAGGATAATGCCTGCGGCCAGTACCTTTACCGGTCCCAGCTTCTCTGTCATTCTACCTGTAATATATACAGTTAAAACTCTTCCCAGTGCATAAGCCGACCCCAGCAAAACGACCTTTTCTAATGTCATCCCATACATTTCAACCAGCTGGGGAAGACTGCTGCCCACCAGTACACAAGTTGCGCCTGTGAGAAAATACATGGCAAATGCCAAAAAACCAATCACCTTATATCTCGTTTTCATCTCGCTGCTCCTATTCTTTTTTTATTTTAGTTAAAGATATCCGGATATATTTTGTGGAATTACCACAAAACTTTTTCTAACTTGACATTAATTTACCACAGCTTTACAATAATAAAAATGACAAGTGTCAGTTTTTTTGAGATTTTGACGAAAGGAGTAATAAAAACATGATTTATAATTCAGAACGGATACTGGAAATTATTCTGGAACAAAAATATAACCAACAGAACCCGCTTATCTCGCTGTCTGGAATGGCATCCAAAGAAGATCTCCTGATTTTTGAAAAAAACGAAGCTATACTGAGCCAGAAAGATCCCCTGGATTACTTTTATTTCCTGATCAGCGGCAGGGCGTCTGTCTGGAATCAGATCTCATGGAATGAAAATAATGTCATAGAATATCTGAGGCCCCTTGATATTCTGGGACTTGTAGAGTATCTGAATAATATCAACTATTATACTGCTTATGTGCTGGCTGAGTGCAAATGTATTGTTTACCGTATTCCGGTGGAGCGGTTTATCCGTATTATCCAGAATAACAGCAGGCTGTGCTTTCAGACACTGACTGTGATGGGAAATATTACGGCTGCCAATATGGCATGTGCTGAAAAAGGAAATTTATTTAACTCAAAGGATATTCTGGGACATTACCTCTATTTACAGGCGTGCCACCAGATTCCATATACATGTACCCTTACAAGAGCGGTGCTGGCTGAAAGGCTTCATATGAACCTGAGAACGTTGTATCGGATGGTGGCTTCCTTAGAGGAAAATAACTATCTATGTATTAGAAAAGGTAAAATCAGGATTGAAAAAGAACATTTTCAGCTGCTGTCGGAGCGGTATGGGGATATTATTATATAAAATTGGGGGTTGTATTCCATCTACTGCCGGCACAGCCAGTGAGGGTATGGAGATACTATCATATAAAATTGGGGGAGGGGGTTGGAAAATAAGCTGGGTCTGGCTGTTACCAGAAGCTTTGAAGGTCAGGAGCATATTTGGAAAGAGCAGGAGGCGGCAATAACAGAAGATTGCCCGCTGCTCTTTTTAGGATGCAATGCTGTGATATAAAGCTGGTTTTCCAGCATGATGGGAGTCTCCGATATGGGAGCCAGTTTTAAGATACGCTCAGAACATATGTATATTCGAATAATCCAGTTGATCAAACAAAGTTCTGGTGGTCAAAATATTCTTTTCTATAATCAGCGGATCCAGCCCGGCTATCCGTACGGATATGGTAGAGATCAGCTCAACAATGCGCTCAAACCGGTCATCGGTTTCCTTAAATTCTGCCAGTTGGTCCAGCAGTACTTTGTGCGCGCCGTATTCTGCAATAGCACAGAGATAATAATCTTCCGGATTCATGACGGTATTTAAATGATGTAAGGCAGAAACCTGCAGGCTTCGTATACTGTCATGCAATTCTTTGGGAGCCAGATTCAGCCTGCTGACTTCATAGTAGAAAGCTTTTGCTTTTGCATCTTTAAAAATCTGAGTGAGTGCAATCTTCATTTGGAGAATATGAAATTGCAGCTCATTTTCAATGTGGGTCGGTATCAGAGCGTTTAGTAACCGGTCAATGGATGAAAAATATTCCAGATACAGCCTGGCTGCAAAGTCCGGTTTTTTATAATAGTAATTTACAAGTCCATGAGGAACATCTGCTGCATCCACGATCATACTGATGGTGGTATTTTTATATCCGTTTTTATACATCAGTTCCTTTCCAATCTGGAAAATATGCTCCTGTGTTTGTATTCCTTTTGTATATTGCATAGAATCACCTGCCGCTTTTTTATCAGTTTATCATAAAAAACACTTGTAAGAATAGATAAAAATTTACAAAAATTTTTAAATACATTGTAAGATATAGACAAAAAATGGAATAGATGTTATAATAAAAATTGTATAGAAGCGGAAAAATACAAAAATTAAATGCGGGTGTTTAGCGGAAACAAAAAAAGGGATGGAGGTATTGCAATGAATGAGCAGGGAAAAAAGCTTGGAACGTATTTAAAAGTCTCCTATGGTCTGGCTGATTATGGTTTTATGTTTATGGTTACAATGTCAAATACTTTTTTACTAATGTTCTATACGGATTATGCAGGTATCACTGCGGCAGCAGCAGGTACCCTGATGATGGTTGGCAGGATTATAGACAGTATCAGTCCGCCGATTATCGGTGCGGCAATCGAAAAGAGTAATCTGCGCTGGGGCAAGTACAGATCATGGGTTCTGATAGGCGCTCCATTGATTTTGCTGCTCAATGGGATTATGTTCACAAACAATTCTATGGATATGATTCCTAAAGCAATTACAGCGTGCATTATATATGCGGCATTTTGTATCGCTACGAATATTGCTTATACAGGCTATACCTCATTAAGCTCTTCTCTTACGGATGACCCGAAGGAACGTGTACATTTGTCCACTTTCCGTGGACAGGGTGGTGCCATTGGTAAAATCTTTGCGGGATTTTTCATTCTGCCACTTATTGTATTTTTCGGTCATGGAGAAGAAAATGTAGCTGGATTCACCTGGACAGCATTTCTGGTTGGACTGATCTGCTTCTTATGTTATATGAATCTGATCTATGCCTCAAAGGGAAAAGATATTCAGAATGAGCCGGTAAAAGTGAATGCGGGAGCCCAGGAGAAACTGAAAGTAGGGCAGATGGTAAGCCTTGTATTCCATGACCGGAATCTGCTGTTGTTGTTCTTTGCAGATATTACGAGAATTCTAAGTCTGCTGATGACCTACGCGATGTTCCCTTATTTCTTCCAATACGTAGCAAAAAATAAGGATGCAACTTCTACATTTTTTGGTATTGTAAACATATTGGCATTAGTAGGGGCTACCAGCGTTCCGCTTATAACCAAGTTTTTATCCAAGAAAAAGGCTTATATGGTGGGCAATATGATTTTATCCGTCTGTATGCTGATTTCAATCGTTTTTAGCAGCAATATTACATTCATTATTATTATGATTTCAGTCGGTTATCTGGGATATTCCTGGCCGAATGTTGTAAATATCAATATGTATGCGGATACCGTTGATTATTGTGAGTGGAAAACCGGGAGAAATGCCCGTGGTGTATATTTTTCCCTGTTCCAGCTGTCTATTAAGATTGCAGCAGTTTTCAGTACGGCAATCGCAGGCTTCGGTCTGTCCATCGTTGGGTATGTAGGCGGAACAGAACCAAGCACTCAGGTAGTAACGGGTATTCGGTTTATGGCAATGGGAATGCCGGCAGCATTTTTGATTATCAGTACGGTGCTGATGTTCTTCTATGGACTTACCCCGGCGAAGATGGATAAGGTAAGGGAAGAGTTAAATGCAAAAAGAGCAAAAGCTGCAAAATAGAGGTAGAGATGGATGGCTGGGAGATCATTTGTAAATAGCGGAGGAAAGGAGGCAGTTTGAACAGCCGTTTTTAAAATAAACTATTAACAGGTAATGACAGGAGGTTCTATATGAATAATACGGAGGAATTAAGAGCGGAACGGAATCAGATATTTCATGATGTATTTGATAATAAAATTCCAAAAAGAGTACCAATTAAAGTAAATCTGGGCCTGGAAGTAATAGCGGGTTACGCAGGCATAGACGGAAAAGAGGCAATCTGGCATCCGGAATTATTAGAGAAGGCAGCAGACGAATTATGCCGTCTGGTTCCATCGGATGTCTGCATGTATGGCGGAACAATCCGTATGCCGATCGCTTATCAGGCATTGGATTCCAATAATTTTAAGATGAATAAGGCTGGTCTTATGCAGCACCCCAATACGGTTGGGCTTTTGCCGGAAGAGTATGATGAATTTATCAAAAACCCATATGACTGTATCATTGAAAAGGTATTGCCCAGAAATTACAACGGGCTTGATTTCATAAAGGACCCGGGGCGGTCAATGATGGCGCTCTATCAGGGTCTGGCATCAAAGGACCGGTTTATGATGCAGAATGGTGCTATGATGGGGAAACTGATTCAAAAATACGGATTATATGGTATGAGTCCGGTATTTACTTCCATGTGTTATGCGCCTCTGGATATATTGACTGACAATATGAGAAGCTTGAGTGCGATGTGTATGGATATCCGAAGAAGGCCGGATAAAGTTCTGGATGCAGTGAATGCAGTATATACGCTGAACTACAAGGCAGGTCTTCCGAAACAGATTTCCAATTACGGGCATGTATTCTTCCCGCTTCATCTGGCTACTTATATGAAGGAAAAAGATTTTGTGAAATTATGGTGGGAGCCATTCTTACGCCAGGCAAATGATTATGCATCTCTGGGACTCCATATCAATGCATTTTGTGAGCATGACTGGATGCGTTATCTGGATTATCTGTATGAACTGCCTACGGATACTTATCTTTCCTTTGAAATGGGAGATGCAAAGCTTGTGAAAGAAAAGATTGGCAATAAACATATCATTTCCGGTCTGTTCCCGTTATCGCTGCTTCGGACGGGTACCAAACAGGAATGTATTGACTATGTAAAAGAATTCCTGGATATCATGATGCCGGGCGGCAAATTCATTTTTGGATTTGATAAGGGAGCACTTACCTTTAATGATATCAATCTGGAAAATCTGATTGCAGTTTGTGAAACGGTAAGGGAATACGGAGTATATCAGAATCCAGGCGGTCAGGCTGGTCTCCAGTTTAATAAGGAAGACTATGTACATTCTGAGCTTGCTCCGTTTGAGAGTAAATATTACCGCAGCTGGGAGAAGTATCTGGAGATGAATCCATATACGCCAGAGAGTGCTAAGGATATTGTGATGGATCTGGAGGATGAGATACTGCGTTATGTCTATCTGTTATGCGAGTAAATCAGAAGACAACAGTAAATGGATTGAGAAAGTAGAATATACCATATAACAAAATGAATCGTATTGAGAAGATATAGTAAAACTGCGGAAAAACAAAGCGGGAACAGGAGGTATGTTATGTTTGATTATGATAGTTTAAAAAATGCAATGGCTGATTTAGAGGAGGATCTTGTACTGGAAATATTAGAACAGGTCATGGCAGATGGCGGTGAAGAAGCCCCGGAAGCAATGAAGGCTTGCCAGGAAGGAATGAATGTGGTTGGAGAGCGGTTCGAATCCAATGAGTATTTTGTATCCGACCTTATCTTTTCCGGTGAACTGATGACAGAAGCAATGGATATTATCAAACCAGCATTAGCAGCAGCTTCTACTGAAAAAGCCGGCAAAATGATTTTATGTACTGTGGAAGGGGACCTGCATGATATTGGGAAAAATATTGTTAAGGCCATGCTGGAAGCCGGCGGTTTTGAGGTAGTGGATCTGGGAATTGATGTAGGGGCAGATGAAATTATCCGCAGAATGAAAGAGGATAATATCCAGATTATTGGATTGAGCGGAGTACTGACACTGGCAATTGATTCTATGAAAGCAGTTGTTGATGCATTGGAAAAAGAAGGTCTGAGGGATCAGGCAAAAGTAATTATCGGCGGGGCTCCGGTAACAGGAAAAGTATGTGACATTGTAGGGGCGGATGCCTGGGCGATAAATCCGGCAGATACAGTGAAGACATGTACGGAGTGGGCTAAGAGTGCATAATTTTAAAGTTTAATAAGAATCAGATAAGATCAAATAAAAATCAGATAAGCATCAGATAAGCATCTCCCTGGTATGAAATATTACCGGGGAGATTAATTTTGCACCCTCCAAATTTTGCTCCCCCCAAGTCGAGGTTCTTATTGTCATAAATTCTGTGGGTAAACTGGAATTCTGCTGAAGTTAAGATTGACGAATGTATGTTCGGTGAATTATAATGAATGATAACAGACATCACAGGCAGGAACGTAAAATTCATCCAAAGGAGTAAAAGATCATGGAGCAAATGACACTTTTTGATGACAGAGAAAAATATAATCCTCTGGCAAGCCGTCTGCGGCCGGAAAAACTAGAAGAGTTCCAGGGCCAGCGGCATCTGCTGGGGGAAGGAAAAGTCCTGCGGAGGCTGATCGAACAGGACCAGGTATCTTCGATGATATTCTGGGGGCCTCCGGGGGTTGGGAAAACCACATTGGCACGTATTATTGCAGGACGGACAAAAGCAGATTTTATTAATTTCAGTGCTGTGACCAGTGGTATCAAGGAAATTAAAGAGGTAATGATTAAGGCTGAGGCCAGCCGGAAGATGGGAATTCGTACGGTTTTGTTCGTGGATGAGATACACCGCTTTAACAAGGCTCAGCAGGATGCTTTTCTTCCATACGTTGAACAGGGCAGTATCACGCTGATCGGTGCAACGACGGAAAATCCGTCCTTTGAAGTTAACGCGGCGCTTCTGTCCCGATGCAAGGTATTTGTCTTAAAGGGGCTGGTAGAATCAGATCTGGTGCAGCTGCTGCATAATGCGCTGAGCAATCCCATGGGGTTTGGGAATCAGAAGGTCGCTATTGAAGAACATCATTTGCGGGCAATCGCAGGATTTGCCGACGGAGATGCCAGAACTGCCCTCAATACTTTGGAGATGGCGATTTTAAACGGTGAGATGAGTGCGGAGCAGGTCACTGTGACCGATCAGGTTATGGAGCAGTGTATCACGAAGAAATCACTCCTGTATGATAAGACGGGGGAGGAACACTATAATATTATTTCGGCGCTCCATAAATCCATGCGCAACAGTGATCCGGATGCAGCTGTTTATTGGCTTATGAGAATGCTGGAAGGGGGCGAGAGCCCTCTGTATGTGGCGAGACGTCTGGTCCGTTTTGCCAGTGAGGATATCGGCATGGCTGACAGTAATGCCCTGCAGGTGGCAGTGGCGGCATATCAGGCCTGCCATTTTAACGGAATGCCGGAGTGCGATGTCAACCTGTCCCATGCTGTCGTTTACCTTGCAATGGCTCCGAAATCGAACAAAATATATGCTGCGTGCAATGCTGTCAAAAGAGATATCCGTGAGCTTCCTGCCGAACCGGTACCGCTTCAGATCAGAAATGGCGTTACAGAACTGATGAAAGATCTGAATTATGGGAAAGATTATGAGTATGCTCATGATACAGAGGAGAAACTGACAAGGATGCAGTGCCTGCCGGACAGCCTGAAGGATCGTACTTATTATGAGCCCACCGGGCAGGGAACGGAAAAAGAGATCAAAGCACGGCTGGAGGAGATTAAGGAGTGGAAAATGAAAAAATAGGGTTGTCGTATCGTCCCATAGTATTTATATCTGATCTGCACTTTGATTTTACCAATCAGGAATTTAATCCGGAAGCAGCAGATAGATTAAAGGAAGAGTTTCTATCATTTATAAAAGAAAACTACGGAAATTGTCTGTTATGTCTGGCAGGGGATTACTTTAACGACTATAGAAAGACTCTGGGATTTATAAAGGAGCTGGAGAAGAATAAAATCAGGGGATTTTGCGTCCTGGGAAATCATGACTACTGGAGTCAGTCCCCAAAAAGCTATCAGGAGCTGATTGCTTTATTTGATACTGCAACAAAGGAAAATCAGTATTTCAGGCTGCTGATAACGGGCAGAAAATATTATTATGATGATCTCTGTGTTATTGGCGATACCGGATGGACAAGTTTCAGACGAAGGGTGGGAGGTGACATCCCACTGGAGCAATTTACGGAATTGCCGGATGCGTGTATGGTAAAAGGTTTTCACCCGGAACAGATAAAGGAATTTCATGGTAACTGGGTTGCGTTTGCAAATGAGGTCGTATCTGCGGAAGAAAAGGTTTTGATTCTTACACATTTTCCAATGTTTGATTTCACAAGGGAAGATACAGACTGCTGGTGGAGTTCTTTGACCGGTCTTAAGGCAGAAAACAGCTGGAATATTTTCGGACATACCCATCATAAACAGATACATTGTTATAATAACGTGTCCTATCAGATTGGCTATGAAAATAAATCAGCAGAACAAGTAGCGGGTGAAAGCCGTTATTCATCCGAACTGTTTGGCAGGTTGGAGAGAATCTCCGGCAGCAGCGGTATTGCATTAGCGAAAGAGAGTATGATATCCGCTTTCTTTTCGCCGATTACCGTTACGGATACCATAAGGGATATTGAGATGGTTACCCAGATAAAGACCCGGGGTTTTAAAAGATGTGCGGCAAATAAAAAGAATTTTGCAGCATTAGCGAATGACCGAAGCAGTTATCTGAAACAAGTCATGGAAATTCTGAATGGCTGCCTGGAGGGAAATTTTTGTGACTATGTTGTGACGGAACGGTTATCTAAGTACATTGTTGAATCTGTATTTGCGTCCATTGCGGTTTTGGAGGAAAATGATTTTAGCGATATCAGGGCGTTCGTTACCGCGGCTGTTATAACCGGTTACGTCTATAATAATGTGCCACATATGATAGAAGACATGCGTCCGCTTGATGACTATGATGTAATTCGATTCTGGCTGATGTTTCTAACCATTAAAAAATATAATATTGGCATGACAGATATTCATTCGGTAAGAAAAGACAGGAGCAATTATATCGCGTTTCAGAATGTTGATATTTATTTGCCAGCGGTTAATAATATGGTTATGCCGGCAGAGGAAGTACTGCAGCTTATGCAGAAAAATTATCTGGGGACGGATGGATTTCATGTATTTGTGGAACCGAAATAGAGAGAAAGCAATAGATGGCTAATATATTATCTAATACTTGATAAAATATCAGAAATGGGATAAAATATTAGCTATGAATATATATCATTTCAATCAAAAATCACCCGGAGAAATTAATAAACTTATTGCGGAAAGAATACGCAGAATCCGAAAGCGGAGAAAAATATCACAGAAAAAATTGAGTGAAAAATCAGGAGTAAGCTTAGGTTCTGTGAAGCGGTTTGAGCAAGAAGGGGAAATATCATTGATTTCTTTAACGAAGATAGCGATCGCACTTGAAATTCACGGAGAACTTGAAAATTTATTTGAAGAAGTTCCGTTTTTATCCATTGTGGAGATTATAAATGAAGGAAATTAAAAAGCTGAAAGTTTTTTATCACTGTAGAAAAGTTGGAACTATGGCGGGGATCGTCCGGAGGGGAGCGTGTTTACATGTTTCCTGTTTGTCATAAATGAAAAGAAGAGATATGGGGAACGAATAAATGATTGATTTTAGTGATTGCACTTTAAGCGGGATATTATATTCCGGGAGTGAAAAAAAGACCGGAATTCTGTATCATGATGAGGCGTATATGTTGAAGTTTAGGAAAGTAGTAAACGGTCAACCTTCTTATAGCCATATTTCTGAGTATCTCGCCAGCCATATTATTAAAACAACAGGCTTGGATGTGCATGATACACTATTAGGTATCTATAAAGGACAGGAGGTTGTGGCTGTAAAGGACTTTACTGCTGGAACAGGGGAAACATTAGTGGAATTTTCATCTACAGGAGATTCTTCTTTTGATACGGAGAGAGAAAAACATACGGTATATAGTTATAGAGAAATTGAATATCTTTTGGAACAGCGTACAAAAGTTATTGCGAGACAAGAGTTAATACGAAGATTCTGGGAGATGTTTATCGTAGATGCATTGATTGCAAATCTTGACAGACATGGCTATAATTGGGGGTTCTTAAAAGGAGTTACAAGTTACAGACTGGCACCAATTTATGACAACGGGTCCTCTCTTTTTCCACGGCTTCAGGATGAAGAGCTTGACAGGATTTTGAATAGTCAGGAGGAAATGGATAAAAGAACTTACCATTTTCCTACATCACAGATTCTTCTGGATGGGAAAAAGTCATCTTATTATGACGTAATAAATAATGGAGATTTTGTAGGCTGTAAGAAAGCAGAAAAGAAAATTACAGATAAAATCGATTTTAAGAAAATAGATAAATGTATTGATGAAACTGCATTTATCAGTGAGAATAGAAAAGATTTTTACAAATTAATTTTAAGATATCGTTATAAACATATATTTCATAAAGAGGTAGAATAGATGTTGCAGAAGGATGTTATTGATGCAGTTCCATTAAACGAAGTAACTACACCCATTTTGGAAGAGCCGGATTATAGCAGAATCGCAGATATAAAGGCGGTATGGAAAGAAAATAAAATACCTGTTGCCAGAATAACTTATGAGCATTTCTGGAATGAGGAGTTTCAGTATATTATAGAGCCATACTGGGAAACAATTGATAAACTGGCAGATGAGGAACCGGGAGCATTTCTGGGAATTCCGGGGATTGATATGGATTGCAGATATCGTAAATATTACAGGGTAAACCATGTCCCGGCATTTATATTACAGAGGACGCCACCGAAGAACAGGCAGGATGTAATGGAGATGATGGAAGCAGTTGGATTAAATTATTATGATCCATTTGAGTGGCTGATTCGGACACCATATAAGGCATCACAGGATAATCTGGTGGTGGAAGAGTAATAACGCAGATGAAATAGCATAGTAACAATTTGATTCATAGGAGCCGGAAAGCAATTAATAATCGAAAAAATTGCGTTCCGGCTTTTTTTGTGCGCATTTATAAAATGCCGCCATAACAAAATAAGATAAATAATCCAACCCATTTGATAAAAATGAACATTGAATATTTCCATCCATAAAATATACTTAAACCATTACTAAGAAAGCGAGGGAATCCGGAGCGTGTGTAAAATTCATTTCCGTGATCTGCATGTACCAGTTTGCGGACAGAGAGCAGTTTCAAACATACCCGGGCAAAGAAATGGCAAACTGATTCAGCGGAATCAGCCATTAACAAAACTGGAGAGGAGATTACAATGAGGAAAAAGCAGGTTTTATGGAAAAAGTTACTAAGCGGTTTTTTGGCTGTTACGATGGTTCTCGGCAGCGTGGCGCCAATGCAGGCAAATGCAGAAGAGTCTGGAACACAGGAAGAGGCGAAGAAGACATTACTTTATTTTGTTGATGCAGGTGATCATGATGTGACTACGGTATCAGAGGGGGATGAGTTCGGAGCATGGAATACAGTTACGGACCATGTCTTTGGAGAAGATCCCGGCACAGGCAGAATGTGGGGGATAGATGATCCCGCAGGAGAAGTTTCAGAAGAGACATATCCGGTCACGGGTGTCTATACGAAACTTACATGGGCAAATGAGCAGCTGGCACAAGATGGTGTTTCTAAGGAACTCAGTTTCCGTTACGGAAGAAACCAAAATGAAAATGGAATCAAAGAGCTTTACGTAGATTATAAATTTGAACTTCAGGCAGGCAAGACCTATGATGTGGAAGTTGGAGTAGGCAATAACTGGGGGAATTCCAGCCCGGTAGAAGTCTACGCAAACAGAGGGGAAGAATCAGAGCAGCATATCGGAAGCAGCGGTAACATTCCCAAGAGTGGCAATGCCGTAGTGAAAGGTGAAGCAACGGCAGATGAAAATGGCTATCTGAGTGTGGATGTGCGTAAATCAGATGAAGTAAAAGGGAAGACAATTAATGTTAACTGGATTCGGATCTACACCAGTGAGCCAATTCAGGATGCGGATCTGGAACTTCAGTTAAAGTTTGACGGGAACGTTTCGGATACTTCCGGAAAAGATCTTCCGATAGCATTGACCGGATCTGAAAATTACATAGAAGGAATGAATGGAAATGCACTGCAGTTAGATGGGAAAACTTATCTGAATCTGGGGAACAGCGCGTCCCTGCAGCCGTCTATGCTGACTGCGGCATTCTGGGTAAAAGCTCCTGAAGCACTGGGCAAGGGCGAGCATATTATTATGTGGGCAAAGCCCAACGGTAATTACGCAGGAGAAGGATGGTATCTGTCCAGCCTGAGCGATACAGTACCGCTGAAGTTGTCTGTTGGAACTTCGGTAGGTGGTGGACAGCCTATGGAGATATCGGTAGAGGATGACAGGGATCAATTTTTCCCGGTGGATGAGTGGGTATATGTCACAGTGACTTATGACAGTGAGACAGGAGCAGCCTGTATTTACCGCAATGGGATTCCACAGGAACTGACATATAATAACAAAGGAAATAAAATTAACGGAAATGATTCAGATTATAAATATCTGGGATTTAATTCTCCAAAATACAACGGTGGATTTGCAAAACTGGCATTTGATGATTTTGAAATCTACAGCCACTGTGCCGATTCAGAAGAAGTTTCTGCATTGTACCACCGCTACGGGGGGATTTATACCGATGAAGAAATCGTGGATAAAGATCTGGCATTGTTAAATCCGTTTGTAAATACGGATACGCTGGTTCATGATGTAACGCTTCCGGATGCCGGAAGAAATGGAAGTGCCATAACCTGGAACAGCAGCAGGGAAGAAGTCATTTCCAACCAGGGACAGGTGGTTCGCCCAAATCCCGGAGAAGAAGATGCCCAGGTAATCCTGACAGCTTCTGTCACATATGGGGATGTGACGAAAACAAAGGAATTTACGCTGAATGTTCCGGCACTGACAGAAAACCAGTTGTATGTAAGCTATGATATGACGGTACAGGACGGTATGCTGGTAGACAAACAGGGCAGATGCAATGCACCCCTGGCCGGAATGAATGAAAGCAATGTAACAACAGATGAAGATGGGGAAAAGAAGCTTAAGTTTACGGGAAATAAAAACCAGTATGTTAAGATTCCTTCCGGCATTATCGAAGATGGAGATGAAAGTATTACCATCGAAATGAAATTCAATACGTCACAGATGGACTTTGCCTGGGTTTTTAATCTGGGAACAAAAGATGTAAATAATTACGTCTTTTTGAATCCGATCAGAGCCGGCGGAGAGGTTGCTTTTACCTTAAAAGCAAATGGCAAAAGTGAGCAGTCCGTGAATATCGGCGGTGCAATAAAACCAGGCGAAGATACAACGGCTGCCATGGTATTCAGTGAAGACCAGACTGCGAAACTTTATCTCAACGGTAAGCTTGCGGGAACTACAAAACACGGATATAACCTGACAGATATTTTAAAAAATGGTGTAAAAAATCCTGAGGATGCTATTGGATATATGGGATTGTCACTCTATGGAAACGATCCGGGATACATCGGAACAATTTCTTATTTTGATGTCTATAATTATGCCATGAGCGATCAGGAGGTTTGGCAGAATTATGCGGATAAAAATCTGGATATGACAGATGAGGACCGGATTGCCGAAGACCAGAAGGCATTAAAGTTAAAAGAAGGAGAACTTACAAAAGAATACCTGGAATTGCCGAAGATGGGACTGAACGGAAGCAGTATACAGTGGGAAAGCAGTAATACCAATGTGATTTCCACAGATGGTACGGTGAACAGGCCTCAGGCAGGAGAAAAGGACGCAGAGGTAATCTTAAAGGCAACCCTGACACTTGGAAATCTTACGAAAGATAAATCGTTCCGTTTTCTTGTTCTGGCAGAAACGGACATCACCGGAATTGAAGAATTTCCATTGGAAGCTGTAGATGTAACAAATGATTACTATGACCAGGTTACCGACAAAGATATTGCTTTTTTAAAGGAATTTGATGCGGACAGGCTGCTGTCCAGATTCCGGGAGACGGCAGGATTAAGTACGCAGAATAAACAGACTTACATCGGATGGGAAGACAGCTATATCGGCGGGCATACCCTGGGACATTACCTGACAGCATGTGCACAGGCATATCTGACAGCGGACAGCGAAGAAGACAGAACCTGGATGAAAGACCGTCTTGCTTACTTAATTCAGGAACTGGAGAAATGCCAGAATGATATAGGAACAGGTTTCATATTTGGTGCGCAGATTGAAGACCGCAACAATATTGAAAAACAGTTTGATATTATGGAAGGAAAAACAGGCGGTGCAAACTGGGTACCATGGTATACCATGCATAAAATACTTGCAGGACTGGTAGACGTTTATAAATTCACCGGAGATGAAAAGGCCCTGAAGACGGCATCATCCCTTGGAGACTGGATTTACAACAGAACCAGCAAGTGGGATGCAGCCACGCAGCGCCGGGTACTGAACATTGAATACGGAGGCATGAATGACTGTCTCTATGAACTTTACAAATGTACCGGTAAGGAAGAGCATGCCAAAGCTGCTCATATGTTTGATGAAGACACCTTATTTGAAAATGTACTTGCCGGAACACCAAATATATTAAATGGAAAACATGCCAATACCACCATACCCAAATTCCTGGGAGCATTAAACCGCTACCGCGCGCTGGATGGGAAAACAATCAATGGAGAAAAACAGGATGCTTCCAGTTACCTGCAATACGCAGAAGCATTCTGGGATATGGTAATTGAGCGACATACCTATATTACAGGAGGCAACAGTGAGTGGGAACACTTCGGCGCAGACAATATCCTGGATGCGGAGCGGACCCAGTGTAACTGTGAGACCTGCAATACTTACAACATGCTTAAAATGACCAGGGAATTATTCAAGATAACCGGAAATAAAAAATACTCCGATTATTACGAGAACACTTTCCTGAATGCCATTATGTCCTCCATAAATCCGGAAACGGGGATGACTACCTATTTCCAGCCAATGGCAGCCGGATATTTCAAGGTATATGCAGATACCAATATCAATAATAACCAGTTCTGGTGCTGTACAGGCAGCGGAATGGAGAATTTTACAAAGCTTGGGGACAGTATTTATTTTTATAAAGATCATACCCTTTTTGTTAATCAGTATCTGAGTTCTGAATTAACCTGGGATGAGAAGAATGTAAAACTGACTCAGAAAACGGCTATCCCTGAGACAGATACCTCAGAATTTACCATATCCTTATTAAACGGAGCTGATAAGGCTGATTTGAACTTACGCCTTTCTGTTCCCTCATGGGTTGCGGGAACGCCTGTTGTAAAAGTGAATGGAGTAGATCAGAAAGCAGAAACTGCCGGAGGTTATCTCTGCATTGACCGTACATGGAAAGACGGCGACACAGTAAGTGTACAGCTTCCAATGGAGGTCAGGGCATTTACACTGCCGGATGATGAAAGAGCATTCGCATTTAAATATGGTCCGGTGGTATTAAGTGCAGAGCTTGGCACAGATGATAAAATGGATCTGACCACCTGCGGAGTAGCAGTTTCTATTCCAAAGACAAAAGTAGTCGGTTCAGAATCAGCCAGCCCCAAAGACGGAAAAAGAGCAGTTCTGGGAACAGAGACCATAGATATTGAAAAATATACGGTAGATGATTTTATGGAAAATATAAATCAATATCTGGTTAAGACAGTGGGAGAAGACGGAAAGCTGTCGTTTAAACTAGAAGGAACGGATCACGATCTGACCTTCTCTACCCATTATCTCCAGCACACACAGCGGTATGGAATCTACTGGTATTTTACAGGTGCAGACAGCAGTGCGGAGGATCAGCAGGCAGCTATATTAAAACAAAAAGAAGAAGGCCGTGCAAACCAGGCAAAAATAGATGTTATTAAGGCTGGTTACGGACAGTACGAAAACGACAATATACACCAATTGGATGATAACAATGGAGCAGGTTCTGTTGGGGGAAGTGATAATGCGTTAAATGGTATGACAACACGTTATGCAGTACCGGGTGGATTCTTCACATACCGGATGATTGTCAACAAAGAAAAGACTAACTACATTTTATGCCAGTTAGCAAAGATTGATAATGGAAAAACATTAAAGATTACAGCCGGGGATCAGGTCATTTACAATGAAAAACTAAATTATTCCGGAAAAGATGCTGTCTATGAAATGAAGATAGAAATCCCGGAAGATGCAGTAAAAAAAGCACAGTCTATTACGGTAGATGATGCTGCAACGGGCACCCGGAAGACTTATGATGTAGTGCCGCTGAAGTTTGAAGGATCGGCAAATGAGGCTTCAGCCCGGTTAGTAGAAGAGATGTATATTGCAACCAGTTACAGCCAGAATGCATATCTGGTTTCCCTGACTCCCAATGTGGGAACTGTGGAAATGAAGGAAGACAGCTGTGTGATTACTGTACCAGAAGAGACACAGGAGGTTGGATTTACTGCTAAACTGGCTGATACCTATGGACTGCTCTATATAAATGACATCCTTGTCAATGATTCTGCACTTCAGAAAATCACACTGGAGGGAGACAAAACAGAAGCTGCGCTGCGGGTATATGCAGAGGATCATGTGACCTTAAAAGAGTATACAGTTATAATTGAAAGAAAAAATGTGGAAGAGGCAGTGCTGGTGAGTCAGATTCTGCCCGGATGGAGCCAGAAAACCATGATCACAGGTGAAAGTACCCTGATCGATGTGAAAGTGCTTCCGGAAAATGCAGCCAATAAGAGTCTGAAGTATCAGTCGGATAATGAAAAAGTTGCAGCAGTAAGCGGAAATAAAATAACAGCGGCTGCACCAGGAAATGCCATCATAACTGTTTCGGCAGAAGATGGTTCTGGTGTGAAAGTATCCTTATCCGTGACCGTAAAAGCTCCGGCACCTAAGCCGGTTCCGGTTAAGGGTATTGCGTTGAATCCAACATCGAAAACAGTAACAGTGGGAGAAATCTTTGCACTTCAGGCACTGATTTCACCGGAAAATGCAAGCAATAAAAAAGTAACATACAGTTCTTCCAATACAAAATCAGTGGCAGTCAATGGAAATAGTATCCTGGCAAAAGAGCCCGGAAAATCTGTAATCACTGTGATGGCACAGGATGGATCAGGAGTGAAAGCATCCATGACGGTTACCGTTAAGCTTGCAGCACCGGGAAAAGTAAAAGCAGTTCAGTCAGGTGCGGAAAAAGTAAAAGTAAGCTGGAGTAAATCGTCCAAAGCAGTAAAATACAATTTATACCGCTCCACAAAAGCAAAAAGCGGTTACCGTAAAATCAAGACGGTTACTTCCTCCGCATATACGGACCGCAAAGTAACTGCCGGAAAGACTTATTATTATAAAGTACAGGCGGTGGCATCCGAGGGTGCTTACAGCAGTGCTAACAGTGCAGCCGTGAAAGCATCTCTTCTAAAAGTACCATCCATAAAAGTGAAGTCCGCAAAAAAGGGCAGAGCAAATATCAGCTGGAAGAAAATAAGCGGGGCATCCGGATACGAGGTTTATATGTCTCAGTATAAATCCAAAGGATTCAAGAAAAAAGCGGCAGTTAAGAAACAAAAAGTGGTATCTGCTTCTGTAAAAGGATTAAAGAGCGGTAAGAAATACTATGTAAAAATCAGGGCTTACCGGACCATTAATGGAAAGAAAGTCTATGGAGCATATTCCAAAATCAAAAGTATAACCATTAAATAGGAAATGAAAAAAGGATTTTAATCCCGTATTAGATTCGGGGTTAAAATCCTTTTGCTGAACAGCGGTTTTTATAACGATAAAAAATCCCACCTTATTAATAAGAAATCCCGTTTCTTTTTCCATTTATTTTTGGCATTACTATTATATAGAAGAATAATTAAAAAAAGTATGAATAGGGAGTGGCAAATATGATCAAGGTATTTTTAGTAGAAGATGAAATTGTAATTCGAAACGGTATCAAAAAAGGTATCCAATGGGAACAGGAAGGGCTTTCTTTTGTAGGGGAAGCATCGGATGGTGAATTGGCTTATCCGATGATCATAAAAAACAAACCGGATATTCTGATCACAGATATTAAGATGCCCTTTATGGACGGATTTGAATTGAGTAAGGCAGTTCTTCGTGATCTGCCGGATACAAAAGTCATCATATTAAGCGGATACGGTGAATTTGGCTACGCCCAGGAAGCGATTAAAATGGGGGTACAGGAATATCTGCTGAAGCCAATATCCTCAAAGCGGCTGCTTGTAGCAATAAAAGAGGTAGCTGAAATTATTGAAAAAGAGCGGGAGGAACGTATGCTGCTGGAAAAGTATTCAAAAGAGATGGAGGAAAATGTAAGAAGAAATATACAGTGTTTCTTCACCATGCTTGTAACAGAACAGGTGCCAATGTCTGCAGCGCTGGAACAGGGGCGTCAGCTGGGCATGGAGCTGAGTGCGGAAAAATATAATATGATTCTGTTCAAAATCCGGAAAAAGGAGCATGAGGCAGAATATTCCGAGGGAGTAGTGGAGGTTTCGGAAAAAATCCAGAGATATGTAGAAACCCAAAGCCATGTATTTGTATATGAGAGAGGTGCGGAGGGGCTGGCCTTCCTGATAAAGGGTGACAGCAGTGAGGAATTAAATGAAAAGATTTCTGAGTTCTGCCATTATCTGGTGGAACTGATCAGTGGATATGAAAATCTGGAATACTATGCAGGGGTGGGGAAGATGGTATCAAGGCTTCGGGAACTGAGAATTTCTTATAATGAAGCGGACAAGATATTTTCAAGCCGCTTTGTGGAAAACTGGAACAGGGTAGTATATGAGGACAGTTATATACCCGGGGCGGTTGCAGATATTGATCTGTTTAATATATATTCTGTGGAGGACTCCAGAAAAATGATCCGACAGTTTTTGCGAAATGGAACACTGGATGAGGTGCAGAGCTTTATAAAGGGATATTTTGGAAATACCAGTCAGGACAACCTGAAATCCTTAATGATGCGTCAGTATATCTGCATGGATATCTATTTCAGTGCAATCGCATTTGGGGAAGAAATTCAGCTGAGCAAAGAAGAACTGGTAGAAAATTGCGGAGAGATCAAAGGATTGAGCGAACATATAGTGGGATTAGATACTACAAAGCAGTATGTACGGGAACTTTTGGAAAATGTACTTCTGCTGAGGGATAACGCATCCGGGCGTAAATATTCGGATATCCTGTTAAAGGCAAAGTCTTATATTACAGAAAATTACATGCAGGAGGATATGTCACTGAACAGACTGGCATCTCATGTGAATATGAGCCCCAGCTATTTCAGCTCGGTATTCAGCCAGGAGTCAGGAATGACATTTGTAGAATACCTGACAGAAGTGCGCATGGATAAGGCAAAGGAGCTGCTGATGTGCTCTAACCAGAAGACTTCCGAAATCGGATATCAGGTTGGTTATAAGGATTCCCATTACTTTAATTACATATTTAAAAAGACCCAAAAA
>NZ_JNGB01000131.1:0-5781 GCF_001029355.1 Robinsoniella sp. RHS | reverse complement strand
TATGGCATCTTATGGTGTGACGAGATTACGCTGGAAATTATCAAATCTTACGCTGGGAATTTTCCTGCTGGGGCTTATGATACCGGCTTATGGTTCCGTTATTCCGTTATACAGTATTTTTAATAAAGCGGGAATCCTTAATACTTATATAGCAGTTATCATCCCCCATATTACATTTGCACTGCCTACTGCTATTTTTATATTATCGGGATTTTTTATTGCGGTACCCAGGGAACTGGAGGAAGCAGCGATAATAGACGGGTGCAGCTTAATACAGGCTTTTCGAAAAGTGGTAACGCCTGTTGTGGTACCGGGAATTGTAACCATTACAGTCATTTCTTTTATCAATATCTGGAACGACCTGCTGTTTTCTCAGATATTTCTTACGGATAAGGCAAAAATGCCGTTGCCAATCGGTCTGACTGAGTTTAAAGGAATCTATGCTACAGACTATGTTGGGATGATTGCGGCAATTGTAATCACGGTTATTCCGGTAATAATTGTATATGTAATTTTGCACGATAAAATTATTGATGGTATGATAGCGGGCGCTGTTAAAGGCTAAATTTTATGGAATCCGCAGCGACTGGAAACAGGTATCTTCAGGAGGAAGAAATGAAACTGCTCATTGTTGATGATGAAATAATTATTCGTAAAGGGTTGGAAAGCCTATCCTGGGAAAGTGTGGGTATTACGGAAAAAAAGATGTCGGACAGCGGAGTGGATGCACTTCAGATGATCTCCTCTTTTTGTCCGGATATCATATTGACCGATATCCGTATGCCGGGGCTGGACGGTCTTCAGCTGGCACGGGAAATTGCGACAGGAGATTTGAGATGTAAGATGATTTTATTATCCGGATATGGGACTTTTGAATACGCGAAGCAGGCTATTCACAGTGGGGTATTTGAATACCTGTTGAAACCATCCAGTCCGGAAGAAATTCTGGATGCTGTTCACCGGGCTGTAAAGGAGCTGGAAGTAGACAAAGTCCTTAATCGCAGGGATGCAGTTGAGCAGGAAAAGGATGAGATGTTTGCTACCGGAGAAGACGGAAACGGAAGATGGATTATGGACTATATTGAGAAAAATTACATGAATGAAATCACCCTTACCTCCCTGGCGGAACACACGCATTTTTCCATTACCTATCTGAGCAGGCTAATTAAAAAAGAAACAAATTATAATTTTACAAAGTTGCTGGGCATTGTCAGGATGCTGAAGGCAGCTGAACTGCTGGCAAACACCGATTTAAAGATTTATGTAATATGTGAGCGTATTGGAATTAACGACCAGAGATATTTCAGCCAGCTTTTTCGCAAAACATTTGGAAAAACGCCGATGGAATATAGGAAATGCTATGTTGGGTGCTCGGAAGGAAGCCTCATTGAGTTTATACGAAAGAGCGATAGGAGGGATTTATGAGAAATTTCATGGGAAAGGCTAAACAATCCATAGGAAATATGTCTATCCAAACCAAGCTTGTTGTTATGACGATTAGCTTGGTTTTTCTTTCTGTATTCCTTATCACCGCATATTTCTATGCAAGTTCTTCCAGTCAGATTATTGATAACTCCAGGAACTACATACGGAATACAATGAGACAGGCCGGGCAGAACGTCACTAATAATGTGGAGGCGGCGGAGCGGGTACTCTTTGACATCTCTACAGACCGGGAGATCCAGAAATACATGGAAAAGGTCAATGAGGGTAAAATGAATGCATATGAAGAGGTACAGGTAGGCATCAAAATAAAGAATAAGCTGATTAGCCAGATTACGAAGATAAATGCAATACTTGCAGCATTTTTGTATGATTTGAATGGGAATGCATATATAACGAAAGATGGTAATTATGGAGAACCTTATGATATTCCAACTGGTGTCATTTATGAAGCAAAAGGAGCGAATGTCTGGTTTGACAGAAAGATGGATCTTTCTGTGATACCTGTTGGGAAATTAATTTATAACACGGCAACGCAAAAGCCATTGGGGTACCTGATCTTATATGTGGATACGGACTATATTGAAAAAATAATTAAAGATATCGTTTTTACAAAGATGGATCAAATTTTTCTGGTAAATTCCAGAGGAAGCAGGATAGCGGGTGATTTAAACAATGAGCTGCCGCCGAAAGAGATGATGCATGCTTTCAAAGGGAATGATACTTTACATCATGTTAATATAGATGGTAACAATAAACAGCTATGTGTCATACCATTAAAAACTGTCGATTGGACGCTGATCAGCCTGTCAGAGGATGAAAGACATAACGAACAGCTTCTGAACCTGCGCAATATCACCATAGTTATTCTCGCTGTGATTCTGTCGGTAATTACAACTCTAAGTATCCTTGTGGCGAGAGGAATCTCAAAGCCTGTTAAAGAACTGGTACAATCTATGGAAAAGTTTGGCGCAGGAGATTTCAGCGTATATGCTACCGTTAAATATAAAGATGAGATCGGACAGCTTCGTGGAAGCTTTAATAAAATGGTATCAGATATGGAGCATTTAGTTCATAACGTATGCGAGGAGAAAAGTCTGAAACAGCAGGCGCAGATAAAAGCTCTGCAAATGCAGATTAATCCTCATTTTCTTTACAATACCCTGGATACAATCCAGTGGCTTGCAAATATGCACGATGAAAAAGATATTGCTGAGGTAACAAGAAGTCTTGGATATCTGATGCGTTTTTCATTACTGGAACAGGAACTGATCAGTTTTGAAGAAGAACTGGACGCTGTGGAGGCATATATTCGTATACAAAAATATCGCTATGGACAGGAGTTAAAAATTGACATCGATGTAGAAGAAGAAGTGTTGTATGAAAGGGTACCCTGTCATATTATTTTACCTCTTCTTGAAAATGCGATTGAGCATGGTTTGTCTAATAAAGCGAGTGATAAACAAGTAAAAGTAACAGGATCCATGAAAAAAAATGTAATGTGCCTCCAGATTATCGATAATGGAATAGGAATGCAGCAAGAGAAGATAGATGATATCATGAATGGTAAATTAGAGCAGAAAAAAGGTAATCATATGTCAATTGGAATACAAAATGTTAATAAGAGATTAAAACTTAAATATGGAGAAGCATACGGATTACGGCTGAAAAGCCGGGAAGGAGAGGGAACCTGCGTCAGCATAGTAATCCCAGTTGAGAGGACAGAAAATGAAATATTATAATGATCAGCCTGGTATATATTGTATGAATAGAGAGTGGAGGTTCCGGGAGGTGGAGATCAGTGACCTGCCCGCTGGCCGGAAGCATGATGATGTCTACGATTATTCTAAAGCAGCCGGTGCTAAAGGGCCTGCAGAGAGTTCCTTTGACGATTCTGAATGGGAAACAGTAGAACTGCCCCATGATTGGGTGGTTCAGAAAGATTTTACACCAAAGGGTCTGCTGAACCATGGATACAAAATGCGTGGGAACGGTTGGTACCGAAAGAAGTTTCGACTTGGAGAAGAAGACATGGGAAAGCAGATCCTGCTGGAGTTTGAGGGGCTTAGCAGTAAAGCTACTATTTATATTAATGGACTTTTGTGTAAGCGTCAGTTTTATGGATATAACAGCTTTTCTGTAGATATATCTGACTTTGTCTGCTTTTACCCGGCAGTGAACCAGCTGGCGGTTAAGATAGAGGCAGATGCCTGGGAAGGCTGGTGGTACGAAGGGGCGGGCATTTACCGAAACGTGTGGCTTGTAAAAAAAGCCCCTGTTCATATTGAATACCAGGGAGTATACGTAAAACCTACCGAGATGCAAGATGGGTTATGGAAATTAGAAATTGAAACAACAGTTGAAAACAGTTTTGGTAAAAATAGGGAGTTATGGCTTGAAACAGCTCTATATGAGTCTGGAAAAAAGATATTTGATTTTCCGCAGGAACATGTAGCGGTGGAAGGTTTTAATCATGTAATATGCAAGCAAGAAACGGTATTAAATAATGTGAGAAAGTGGAACCTAGAACTACCCTGTTTATATGAAATAGGTGTCAGATGTATATCGCTGCCTGAAAAAGACGAAGTATTATCCGAAGAGTTGGAGTCAGATTATTTAAAAGTTCGCTTTGGATTCCGAACTATTCAACTGGATTCAGAAACCGGATTTTGGCTAAATGGTGATAATATAAAATTAAAAGGGTTTTGCTGCCATCAGGATCATGCCGGGGTAGGTGTTGCTGTCCCTTATGCAGTAAAGGAATACAGAATCAGCCAGTTGAAAAAATTAGGAGCCAATGCTTACCGCTGTGCCCATAATCCAGATCCCGAAATACTTCTGATCTGTGATAAGCTGGGGATGATGGTGATGGAAGAAAACAGGACATTTGCTTCCTGCCCTGAAGTGTTGGAACAGGTGAGGGGAATTGTTCGAAATGCCAGAAACCATCCTAGCGTAATAGTGTATTCTATATTCAATGAAGAGCCGCTGCAGGGTACACAAAGAGGCATGCGTATGGCAAAAAGAATTCGCAATACCATTCACAGGATGGATCATACTCGTCCGGTTTTGGGATCTTTCAATGGCGGATACCTGGAAAATGAGGGAGCGGTCCATGCCCTGGATGCTGTTGGAATTAACTATAATCCCATGCGTTATGATGAGTTTCATGAAAAATATCCAAATATACCGCTGATTGCCTCGGAAACAGCCAGTGCATTTATGGTACGAGGAGAGTACCGAACTGATGAAGAACATCATGTAATAAGCAGCTACGATGATTTTTGTGCTCCATGGGGGAACACTCACAGAGATGCATGGAAGTGGGTCAATGAAAGAAAATTTGTTGCGGGAGCATTTGTATGGACCGGTTTTGACTATCGGGGAGAGCCTACCCCGTTTGAGTGGCCCAGTGTTGGGACATTTTTTGGCACCTATGATTCCTGTGGCTTTCCCAAGGAAGCCTGCGAATTATACAAAGTGATGTGGAAAAAAAAGCCTGGGATTCATATAATAGCTTCCTGGAACAAAAAACGGAAAGCTGGAGAACTACAAAAGGTTATCGTGGCATCCAATTGCCAGGAAATAGAGTTAAGTGTTAATAACAGAGTGCTGGAACGGAGAAAAACCACCGCTTATTTCCAGGACGAGTTTTATGTGGCATTTGAAAAGGGGACGCTTAAGGCTGTGGGATATATAGACGGAATTAAGGCAGCCAGCCATTGCCTTATGGTACCGGGAGAAATATGCAGATTAAAGGTAGAATGCAGCAAAGAGTCACTTTGGGATGATGGGTCAGACTCGGTAATCATAAATGTAATTGCGGTTGATAGAGACGGTCTTGAAGTTCCGGATGCGGACAATCTGGTGCACTTTGATGTAAAGGGAGGTGCAAAGGTCATAGGCGTGGGAAACGGAAACCCCAATTCACATGAACCTGATTTTGCTCTTTACCGAAAGCTATTTCATGGACACGCTCAGGCGATTCTTCGAAATTTCGGATCTGAGCATGTGATCACTGAAATATGGGCAGAAGGGATTGGGAAAACAGTGGTTGAAATACCTGTACACCACGGACAGATGATTCCATACATAAATTCTGTGTCGGATGTTGTGACAGTAGGTTGGCGTATGTATTATCGTTTGTTGGATGAGATGCCGGATGTTGATATGGAAATAAATGAAAATGACAGAAACAGCTTTGAACCAATAGAGTTTCATGGAAGACCCCAAAATGAGTTTACTGGTAAATTAACAAAATATGGCATTTTTTATAATCAAATCAAAATCAGCAAAGATGGTAATAGAAAATTTCTATATTTTCCAGATGTCAGAGGG
>NZ_JNGB01000130.1:0-9974 GCF_001029355.1 Robinsoniella sp. RHS | reverse complement strand
CCCGGTTCACCTGAGTCAGAAGACAGCATTTCCCAATGATGGAAAGATAGAAATTACGATTGAGAATGAAGATGAAGCGGAATTTGAGTTGGCTATTCGGATACCTGAATACGTGAAAGAGTATGGTCTTATACTGGATGGAAAGGCAATTTATCCGGAAGTTCAGAAAGGCTATGCAAAAGTAATGATTTCAGGAAAAAATCCTTCGCTGGTTTATAAATTTGCACTAGTTCCCAGAATATTGCGTGCCAATCCCCTGGTTAAAGAAGATGTGGGCAAAGTTGCAATCATGAAGGGTCCGGTTGTGTATTGCCTGGAAGAAGTGGATAATGGTAAAAATCTTCCGGCAATATTTTTGGATCCGGAGCAGGAACTGCAGGAGAGTTATGAAGAAAATTTATTAGGAGGAACTACCGTAATCCGGACAGCAGGGAAAAAAGTGATGACAGATGGGTGGCATAGTAACGAACTATATAAGGAATCTGATCTCACAATGGAAAGTATACCGTTAATGTTTGTACCCTATCCATACTGGGGGAACCGCCAGACAGGCGAAATGTTAGTATGGGTGAAAGAGTTTATCTAAGGAGGAAAAAAGATGAGAAAACGTAGTAGAGTATTAGGGGTGTTATTAGCAACAGCAATGGCGGCTGCAAGTCTTGCAGGATGCGGAGGCAGTACAGGAACTACAGAAGCAGCAAAAGATACCACAGCAGAGACAACGGCAGCGGGCACAGAAGCAGCAGAGACAGCAGCAACGGATAAAGCAGCGGATAAGGCAGCGGCTGAAACAGAAGCGGCAGATTCCGAAAAAGCAACGACAGCTGCAAGCGCAGATGCAACAGAACTGGAAATGTGGACTTTCGTGGAACTCCACGGAAATCATTTTCAGGATATGGCTGAAAAATGGAATGAAGCAAATCCGGACCGCCAGGTCAGCTTAAATGTAAATGTTCTTCCATATGAAGACATGCATAATAAACTTCAGATTGCACTTCAGTCCGGGGAAGGTGCACCGGATATCGTGGATATCGAACTTGGCAAATTTGCAAACTTCTTAAAGGGAGAACCCCAGTTAGAAGCATTAAATGATGCGATTGACCCATACAGAGAGGATATTGTAGCTTCCAGAATTGAGCTTTACAGCAAGGACGGAAAAAATTATGGTATTCCAAGCCACGTTGGTGCAACTGTTGCTTTTTATAACACAGAGATGTTAGAAGCCGCAGATATTGATTATACAACTATTAAAACCTATGCTGATTTAAAAGAAGCAGGGCTTAAGTTAAAAGAAGCAACCGGTAAATACATTATATCAGCAGATACCAGTGCATTATGGCAGTTAAATGATTTGATTGCACAGCAGAAAAAAGACTGGGTTGATGACGCAGGCAATGTAAATGTAAACATTCCGGAAGCACAAAAAGGTCTGGAAACTTTAAAAGATCTTCAGACGGCAGGTGTTGCTACAACTATTCCGGGCGGAAATCCGGATACGGAAGAAGCATACGCTTATTATAATGCAGGTGAAGTTGCTTGTGCGATTATGCCAATGTGGCAGATGTCCAGATATACAAGCTATATGACAGACTTAAAGGGTAAAATTGCAATTGCTCCTGCTCCGGTACTGGAAGAAGGAATGCCATCCTCTGTGGGCGGCGGCGGAACAGGTACTTGTGTAACCAATCAGTGCAGCGATGTTCAGCTGGCTAAGGATTTCCTTGCTTATGCAAAACTCAGTGTAGATGGAAATATTGGCTTATGGAACAATCTTGGATTTGATCCCTGCAACATGGACGTATGGTCTATGGAAGAGGTAACACATAATCCGGATAACGAATTTGTACAGTATTTTAAAAATAACCCATTTGATGTATTAAATGAAATTAAAGATCAGATCGGTCTGATCAAATCTACAGAGGCCTATCCGGCAATCAACAGTACATTCAGTGCAACTACTTTGAATGCAATCTTTGACAGCGATCAGGATATTGCTGCGGCTCTGGAAGAAGCACAGTCTCAGATTGAGAATGAATTACAGTAGGTGTCAGAAAAGACACTGGAAAGAACACATATATTTGCAATAGCCCTGAAGCATGTCTGAAAATGCTTGTCTTCGCTTTGTGGGATGTGACAGCCAAATTTAGGGGGCGTAGCAGGCTACGTTCCCTTTATTTGTATGAAAACAGGATAATTCAAATATGTGGTAGGGAATGTAAATTCCCGGGCTGACAAAAGCAAATGTTGAAAGGGGTAAAAAAATGAGTGGCAGGAAGACGGTACAGGTACAGCAGCAGGAAGAAAAGAAGTTTAATATTCGGAAATTACTATATTCTCAGAAAATAGCACCATATGTGTTCATACTTCCGTTTGTCTTAACGTTTTTAATATTTTGGCTGTTTCCGTTGGCGAAGGCCGGAGTTATGAGTTTCCAGGAGGTTTTGCCGGGACAGACATCCTTTGTTGGAATAAAAAACTATAGTAAATTAGCAGGCGACAATATCTTTAAGATTGCTCTATGGAACAGTCTGAAATATATGATTGGAACACTGATTCTTTTGATTCCAATTCCAATGCTGCTTGCGTACATGATTAACAGCAAACTAATGTCGGCAAAAGAGATGTTCAAATCTGTATTTTTTGTTCCGATTCTTACTTCTATCGTAGTAGCGGGTACCATTTTCCGTCTGATGTTTGGTGAAATGGACTCCGCGTTTATGAACAGTATTATGAATGCGCTGGGATTAGAGCCGGTAAAATGGCTAAAAAACAGTTTTACGGCTTATGTGGCATTGCTGTTTCTTGCCTGCTGGAGGTGGATGGGTGTTAATATGCTGTATTTTATTTCCGGATTAAACGGCATTCCTACAGAACTTTATGAGTCGGCATCCATTGACGGTGCTTCATCCTTTAAGAAGTTTATTTATGTGACACTGCCAATGTTAAAACCTACGATTACCTATGTTCTTACCATTAGTATCTATGGCGGTTTGGCAATGTTTACAGAGAGCTATATGCTGTGGGCGGGAAAGGATTCCCCTCAGAATATCGGTCTTACCATTGTCGGCTACCTGTATCGGCAGGGAATCCAGAAAAATGAAATGGGCTATGCGGCAGCCGTAGGTGTGATTCTGCTGGCGATCACCATGATTATCAATATTGCACAGCTGACGTTTTCAGGCATGTTTAAGAAGGAGGACTAATGAGATGGCACGGCAAAATGTGGGTGGAAAAACAAAAATAATATGGATGAAAATCTTCTTATTAGTATTCTTTACGCTGTTGGCAATAGTAATTCTGGTACCATTTGCAGCAATGGTCATCGCCAGTTTTAAAGATGGAAAAGAACTGATCCAGTATGGACTTAACTTAAAGATTGAACCGGATAAAATGAGCCTTAAGAATTACGTTTATCTGTTTACCGGAGAGCACAGCTATTTTACCTGGTTTATCAACAGTGTATTCCTGACTGTGGTGCAGGTAGTATTAACTTTGCTGGTGAGTGCCTGTGTGGGTTACGGATTTGCTGCTTATAATTTTAAAGGAAAAAATTTCTTCTTTGTCTGTGTACTTCTGATCTTAATGGTACCATTTGAAATACTGATGCTGCCTTTGTATAACCAGATGATCGGCATGAAGCTTAGTAATACTTATACAGGAATTGTACTGCCGTTTATGGCAAATGCTTCAACGATATTCTTCTTCCGCCAATATCTTGAGGGAATCCCCAAAGAGCTGATTTCGGCGGGACGTGTAGATGGAGCTACGGAATACGGCATATTTGTAAAATTGATTTTCCCAATCATGAAACCGGCAATGGCTTCTATGGCAATATTAAATGGTATGACTTACTGGAATAACTTTCTCTGGCCGCTGTTAATTTTAAGGGATGATAAGAAATATACCCTGCCAATCGGTCTGAATACTTTACTGACACCTTATGGAAATAACTATGATCTGCTGATTGTGGGTTCCTGCTTCTCGGTAATTCCTATATTAATTCTGTTTCTTTGTTTTCAGAAGTATTTTATAGAAGGAATGGTAGCCGGAGCGGTGAAGGGTTAAGCGCGTCCAGAAAAGGATTACGGCACCGCCTAATGGTGCAGTATTGTAAGTGCCAGCGGCATACTTACAGGTAATGTTGAAAAAATATGAAATAGAAAGGCAGTGTTGCAGGCAGGCTATTTGCAGCAGATATAAAGTGCCGGCATGCCAGCAATATGCAGTGGATATCAATATGAATAAAAATGCAAAAATGATAATCGATAAAAGTTTCCGGATTGCAGAAATAGATAAGAGAATTTATGGTTCTTTTATTGAGCATCTGGGAAGGGCTGTTTATAACGGAATTTATCAGCCGGGACACCCAACCGCAGATGAAGACGGATTTCGCAGAGATGTTCTGGATCTGGTAAAAGAGTTAAAGGTTCCCCTGATCCGGTACCCGGGCGGAAATTTCGTGTCCAATTATTTCTGGGAAGATGGCGTAGGCCCTGTGGAACAGCGTAAAAAACGTCTGGAACTGGCATGGCGGAGCCTGGAAACAAACGAAGTGGGGCTAAATGAATTTGCAAAGTGGGCAAAGAAGGTTGATGCGGATATCATGATGGCTGTGAATCTGGGAACCAGAGGCATTGCTGATGCATGTAACCTGCTGGAGTATTGCAATCATCCGTCCGGAACGTATTACAGTGACTTAAGAAGAAGCCATGGAGTGGAAGAGGCATATGGAATTAAGACCTGGTGCCTGGGAAATGAGATGGATGGAGAATGGCAGATCGGACATAAGACGGCGGATGAGTATGGACGCCTGGCTGCAGAAACGGCCAAGGCAATGAAACTGATTGATTCGTCTATAGAAATGGTTAGCTGCGGAAGTTCCTTTGCGGCGATGCCGACATTTCCGGAGTGGGAAGCGGCAACACTGAATCATACTTACGATTTCGTGGACTATATATCTCTGCATCAATACTATGGAAATACCATGAATGATACGGCAGATTATCTGGCGCTGACCATGGATATGGAACATTTTATACATACGGTAGTGTCTGCCTGTGACTATATTAAGGCAAAGAAGAGAAGTAAAAAGGTAATGAATTTAAGCTTTGATGAATGGAATGTATGGTTTCACTCATCGGAAGCAGATGACGATACCATGAAGAACCGTCCATGGCAGAAAGCGCCTCATTTACTGGAGGATATCTATACATTTGAAGATGCGCTGATGGTGGGCTTAATGCTGATTATGCTGTTAAAACACGCAGACCGTGTCAAAGTGGCATGTCTGGCTCAATTAGTAAATGTTATTGCACCGATTATGACGGAAGATGACGGGGGAGTGTGGAAGCAGACGATTTTCTATCCATTTCTTCATGCGTCTCTGTATGGAAGGGGAACTGCACTTTTGCCGGTTCTGGATACTCCAAAGCACGATACCATCGGTCATTGCGATGTTACAGATATTGAATCGGTTGCGGTTTACCGGGAAGAAAAAGAAGAGGTTACCATATTTGCGGTGAACCGGAATATTCACGAAGATATCACCATGAGCTGTGATTTAAGAAGCTTTGCGGGATACGATATTTTAGAACATATTATTATGGAAGAGGGTGACTTAAAGACAGTAAATGCTTATGGAAGGGAACGTGTTCTGCCGAAGAACAGCAAGGAATCGGATATGGATGAGGGAATTCTAACCGCAAAATTACATAAGGCTTCATGGAATGTAATCCGGTTGGGGAAACAGGGAAGGTAAACGAAAGAGGAACGAGGAGGTTCGCGAATGAAAAAGAAACGATTGGTGAATGGGGCTGTTAAGGTAACTGCATCGGCATTGGCAATGGCGATGATGATAACATCTGTACCTCTGCCGGGTCTGACAGGGACAGATACGGTATATGCAGCAGAGAAAGCCGCAGAAACAGATGAATTTTTTATAGCACCGGATGGGGAAAGACCTAATAATGTAGCAGGGAGCGCAGATGTTTCCACCAGTTATGTATCAGGCTGGGAAACCCTTACTGCTGTAAATGACGGAAAAGTATCAAAGACTTCCGGGACAGGAAAAGAAGAAACCGGTGCATGTTATGGTTCCTGGGGGAATCCGGCTAAACCAGCCAGTGAAACATTGACATATACCTGGGAAAATGAAGTGGAACTAAACAGCAGCGGAATTTATTTCTGGTATGACGGGGACGAACCTGATTCCGGTGGTATTAAAATTCCGAAATCCTGTAAATATGAATACATGGATGCGGATGGTAACTTTGTAGAAGTTGGAAACGCAAAGGGTCTTGGCTGCAGGGCGGATGGGTTCAATATTACAACATTTGATACAGTGAAGACAAAAGGTCTGAGAGTGACCATAGAAAAACAGAAAGCTGATGAAAATGGAGTCGGCGTTATTGAATGGGAAGCATATGGTAAGGTGATGCCATTTAATATTGCGCCAAGAGCAGAGGCATCTGCAAGCATTAACCGTCCCGAGGATCTGGGCGGCATAGATGCTCTGAATGATGAAGCAGAACCGGCAGCATCTGCAGGTGCGGGAGACGGGCTGGTCTGGCACAGCTGGACAAATGAAGGACAGATGGCATATGTGCAGTACACCTGGCAGAAAGAAGCTGTGATTGACAGCACCGAAATATACTATTTTACAGATAATGGAGGAATCCTTGCGCCGGAGAAGACGGTAGTGGAATACTGGGATGCCGCAGCTGGAGATTGGGCAGAAGCAGCCGTTGTCATTGAAAATAAACTGGATGCGTATAACGTAGTCACCTTTGACCAGCCGATTAAGACGAATCAGCTGAAACTGACTATGACGCCGCAGGGATACGGAACACCCGAAAACCATGCCGTTGGAATCAAGGAGTGGAAGGTTTTGGGAAATGCAGAAAAGCCAAGCGGTGAAGTAGAGCTTTCCAATGACTATTTTTATCTGAAGATCGGTAAATACGGACACATTGATGAGCTTAAAATTCAGGGAGACCTATATGATACCAACTATGTATTAAATGCAGAATATGCACCAACCCAGGGAGCCTCCAAAGAACATCAGTGGATGGGCGAATTAATGTTCCAGACCAAATGGGAGGGTGAGGATACCTGGACAGAATCTATGACCAGTGCCTCGGATAATGGCAGCAAAACGAGAAAGATTGAGTTAAAAGGAAATAAAGTAGAAGTTACCTATGAAGATGCTAAAGAAGATAAGGGCATTAAGGACTTCAAGCTGGTTGAGACTTATGAATTAGTGGATAATCAGATCGTATGGTCCATGACAGTCACCAATACCAAAGATAAGAATCTGATCATCGGCGACTTCGGCGTGCCAATGCCATTCAGTGAGTTCTGGCCGGGAGGAACGCAGGTTTATGAAACTTCAGTAGTGGATCATTCTTTTGTAGGACAGGATTCCAGCTATATCTATGCAAGCAGGCCAAGCGGTCAGGGTAAGTTCCTGTTATTTACACCGGATACTTCTACCGGGGCAGGATTTGAGTATCAGGATCACTGGAGAATCAACAATGGACATGCAGGCTCTGTCTGGGCACAGGACCAGGGCGGCTGGGCAAATGGATTGAATGTATTCTATATTCATTCTGATGTTATCAAGTCTACAGGAAGCAGTTATCTGGAAAACACGTCTCTGACGCTGGCACCCGGAGAGAGTAAAACATATACGTTTAAATTTACAGGTGTAGATGATGAGCAGGATATGAAAACAAAGCTTTATGAGGAAGGCATTATTGATGCGGTAGCAGTTCCAAGTATGGCATTTTCCGTTAATATGCCCGCTAAATTCTATCTGCATACTTCCTATGGAAAAGATCAGATTCAGGACATTCAGGTAAATTGTTCTCATGATACCGGTCTTTATGAAGGGCTTCAGAAATCAGTTTCCAATAAGCAGGAATGTACCAAAGAAGAGGGAACAAAAGTAGAATATCTGGAAACCGTTACACAGGATGGAGAGCAGTATCACATTTACAACTTGCAGCTTTCCTGCCTTGGTGCAAACCATGTTGAGATCACATATGATGATGGTAAGCAGACAACCCTGCAGTTCTATGCGATGGACAGCGTGGAGGATGCACTGGAACTGCATGCTGATTTTGTAACAGAGAAAACTCAGGTCAACGCACCCGGTGAAATCTATGACAAGATATTTGATGACTGGATGATGGATACAAAGTCTGTCCGCGGTGTATACGAAGGATACTTTGGCTGGGGCGATGACTGGGGATTCACCCATGGTGAATATCTGGCGGAAAAGAATGTTTACCAGCCGGTTAAAGAACAGATTACGGCAGTGGATGAGTATCTGGATACCTTTATCTGGAATGGGCTGATGAAAGAGCACCAGGAAGATTACATGGTAAATGACTGGCTGGATAATGAACCAAATAATACCGGACAGGGAATATACCGTGGTTATGCGTATCCCCATGTATACAATACATATTTCTCTATGTATAAGATCGCAGAGAAATATCCCGATATGATTGATTATGCGGAAGATAAGGGAACATATCTGCTGCGCGCCGCAAATATATTAAAGGCGTTATATAGTAAAGGAGTATCTTATAACTGGGATACCGGACTGATGGGTGAATCCACAACACCGGATATTATTGCAGCATTAGAATCAGAGGGGTATTATGACGAGGCTGCACAAGTGACCGAAATCATGGATGAAAAGTACAGCAACTTCAAAGGAAATAAATATCCATACGGTTCCGAGTATGCGTATGATAATACCGGTGAAGAAGCGGTATATACCCTTGCGAAATTAAATGACAATACGGATATGATGGGCAAGATTGACTTGAAGACCAGGGCTTGCCGCGGACTGCAGCCTATCTGGTACCACTATGGAAATCCTACTACTATCTGCGGTGAGAACTGGTGGAACTTCCAGTATACGGCATCATTAGCCGGCTATTGTATGGATGACTGGCTGAGACTTCAGGACAACGGCCTGACAGAAACTGAGATGGCAGATGCAGCCCGTGTGAACTATGCAGGAAAACTTGCAAATCTTACCTGTATAAATTCAGGACAGATCGATGCAGACCCGGAAAATATCGGCACCGTATCATGGACATACCAGTCTGAGCTTGGCAATTCCGGCGGACAGGGAACAGGCGGCGGAAGTATTCATAACGGATGGCGTCAGATGTCCGGAGAAGCAGACACAGGATTGTTTGGTGCACTGCGTATTCTGTCTTCTGATGTTTCAACGGACAATATCTTTGGATTATTCGGATATGGCTGCGAAGTAAGTGAAGAGGGCGGTTTCTATCAGGTGACACCGTTAGACGGAGTTTATACCAGACTGAACTTTATCAACCAGAAACTCTCTATTGAGCTTGACAGAGATCAGTATACCCGGGCCAAGGTAAGTAAGGACAGTAATTACGTTGAATTAAATGTCAGAAACCTGGAAGTTTCCGAGCATAAATCTGACATTGAATTTACGGGATTAAAACCGGGATCTTATCAGATTAAGGTAAATGGCAATGTAACAGGCAGTTTCCAGTATATTGGAGAGGAAACAACTGTTGTATCCGTTCCGCTTCCGGCGGCAGAGACAGCAAGCGTTGTGATTAAAGAAGGAGAACCGTTGGAAAATACAGCTCCGGCTGTGGATGCAGGGAAAGACTTAAATGTGTATTTATCAGATACTTACCGATTGGAAGGCGCTGCAAAGGATGACGGATATCCAAACATGACGCTCACCAGCTTATGGGAAGTAACCTCGAAACCGGAAGGGGCTAACGTTACCATTGCAAACCCCGATAAGTTAATTTCCGGCATTTCCGTAGATAAAGCAGGAACATATCAGTTGAAGTTATCAGTAAGTGACGGTGCTTTAAGTGCAGAAGATACTTTAACCCTCGTTGTAAAAGAGGATGAAAAGTTACCGGAAGTTCTGGCTAATTATGAATTTGAAGAAGTGGATGTAT